>JAQGIA010000157.1 GCA_028291445.1 Belnapia sp. | reverse complement strand
AAGCCGGCCGAGCGGCCCCGCGCCATGGCCTCCGCCATTGCCAAGGCCCCGGCCAAGGTCGCTCCCGAGGCGCCCGCCGCCAAGGCCTCCCTTTCCGCCAAGCCTGTCGCCAAGCCCGCCGAGGCCTTGAAGCCCGGCCTGGCGGAAAGCCAGGCGGCGGCCCCCCTGATGCCCAAACCCGAAGCTTCCAAGCCCGATGCTGCACTGGCCACCCAGTCCAGCCCTGTCCCTCCCACCGGGCCCATGCCCATGCGGCGGGACGCCCATCCTTCCATCCCACAAAGGCAGCCTTCGAAGCCCGTAGAGTTCAAGGCCGGCGACCATGTCGTGTACCCGACCCATGGGGTCGGCACCGTGCAGGGCATCGAGACGATGTCCGCCGCCGGTCATTCGCTGCAGGTCATCGTCGTGACCTTCGACGAGAACCGGATGACGTTGCGGGTTCCGGTCGGCAAGGCCGCATCCTCCGGCCTGCGCAAGCTGGCCGGGCCGGATTCCATGAAGGAAGCGCTGGATACGCTGAAGGGCCGCGCCCGTATCAAGCGCACCATGTGGTCCCGCCGCGCCCAGGAATACGAAGCCAAGATCAACAGCGGCGACCCCGTCGCCATCGCCGAGGTGGTGCGCGACCTGCACCGCAATGCCGGGCAGCCGGACCAGTCCTTCTCCGAGCGGCAGATCTACGAGCAGGCGATGGACCGCCTCGCCGCCGAGCTGGCCGCCATCGACCGCACCGACAAGGCCCAGGCAACCACTAAGCTGCTGGAACATCTGAAGGCGGCCTGAGGGATATCGTAGCCATGCGCATCCTCAGCCTGGGCGCCGGGGCGCTGGGCGGCTACTTCGGCGGCCGGCTGGTCCAGGCTGGGGCGGATGTCACCTTCCTGGTACGGCCGGGACGGCAGGCCCAGCTCGCCGAACAGGGGCTGGTCATCGAAAGCCCCTTCGGCGATGCCAGGCTGCCGGTCCGCACCCTGACCGAGGCGGATCTGGGGACCACGGCAGCGCCGGGCTTCGACCTCGTGCTGCTGACCTGCAAGGCCTACGACCTGGACAGCGCCATCGCCGCCATCCGTCCCGCCATGGGACCGGGCACGGCGGTGCTGCCGGTGCTGAACGGGCTGTCCCACATCGCCACCCTGCAGCGCGAATTCGGCGCCGCGCAGGTGCTGGGCGGCATCGCCAAGATCCAGGCGACGCTGACGCCGGCCGGCGTGGTGAAGCAGCTGAACGATTGGCGCTGGCTGACCTTCGGCGAGACCGACGGGACGCTGTCGCCCCGCGTCCAGGCGCTCGCCGCCATCGCCGGCCGGGCCGAGGGCCTGGTGGCCGAGGCGGTGCCCGATATCATGCGGCGGATGTGGGAAAAGCTGGTGCATCTCGGCACCAGCGCGCTCGGCACCGTGCTGATGCGGGCCAATACCGGCGAGATCGCCCGGGCGCCCGGGGGCGTCGCCTTCATGCACCGCATACTGGCGCGCAACGCCGCCATCGCCGCGGCCCATGGGCATCTGATGAAGCCAGGTTTCCTGGCCGATTTCGAGGCACTGTTCGCCGATCCGGCCGGGGGCTACGCCGCCTCCATGCTGCGCGACCTCGAGGCCGGGGGGCGGATCGAGGCGGATCATATCCTCGGCTTCCTGCTGGAAGCGGCGCGCTCGGCCGGCGTGCCGCATGAGCTGCACGAAGCGGCCTATCTCCATGCCAAGGCCTTCGAGCAGCGGCGGGACGCGGGGCGGCTGCCCCGCTGACCCGTCTCGGGCGTGGCTGCCCGAGACCATGATGCATCCGCCGTGGCGCGCATGCCGGCGCGGCATCCATCCCGCCGATCCGACGTTCGGTTCCGGTCGGAGGGGCAGGATCATCGGACAATCCGGGCTTGGCATGAAAGGCGGCTGGCTGGGCGGCGTGGCGGCCGGGCTGCTGGGCGCCGTCCTGGTCATCGTGATCTTCGGCTTCGGCCCGCTCGACCCCTGGCATCAGGGCTGGCTGCTGGCGGGCCCCCTCGGTCCGGACCCGGTGCAGCTCTGGCTGGGGTGGAGCTATTTCCGGGTCTCTCCCTGGAGCCTGCCGCCGGGCGCCAACCCGGCCTATGGGATGGAACTGGGCACCGCGATCTACTTCGCCGATGCCATCCCCTTGCTCGCCCTGGGCTTCAAGGCGCTGCGCGGGGTGGTGGATGTGCCGCAATACGTCGGGCCCTGGCTGCTGGCCTGCGGCATCCTGCACGGCGTGCTGGGCTGGCGCCTGGTGGGGCTGGCGACCCGGGACCCGCTGGCGCGGATCTGCGGCGCGGGGCTGCTGGCGTTGCAGCCGATGCTGCTCAACCGCATGGCCGGGCATACCCCGCTGGCCGGCCAATGGACCATCCTGGCGGCCTTGCTGCTCGTCTGTGGGGCAGGCCAAGGCACCAGGTTTGGCCCCGGCATGGGGCGCCGAACCCTGGCCTGGGGGTTGCTGCTGGCGACGACCGGACTGATCCATTCCTACCTATTGGCCATGGTGGCACCGCTCTGGGCGGCCGACTGGCTGCGCCGCGCCTTGGCCGGCAGGTGGGTCATGGCGCGGCGGCCTATCTGGTTGGTGGCGGAGGCGCTCGCGGTGCCGCTGGCGGTGGCCGCGGCGCTCTGGGCCGGCGGTTTCTTCCTGTTGCCGGGCGGCTACGACAGCGGGCCGGGCAGCGACACGGGCCGGTACGGCAGCTGGAACTTCGACCTGCTGGGCTTCCTCGACGGCGGGCAGTGGTCCGCGTTGCTGCCGGACCTGCCGGACCCCGGCCATTGGGAGGCCGGCAGCAGTTATCTCGGCCTGGGCGGGTTGCTGCTGCTGGGCCTCGGCGCGGCTGTGGCCCTGGGCCGGCCTGGGATCGCCCTGCCCCGCCGGCTCTGGCCATTGGCGGCCGTCCTGCTGGGGCTGCTGGCCTTCGCCATCACGCCGCATGTCACCATCGGCGGCTGGGGCGTCGAGCTTTTCGGCCTGCCGGACAAGGTCATGGCCGTCGCCGGCGCCCTGCGTAATTCGGAACGGATGGTCTGGCCGCTGGCCTATGCGGCGCTGGCCGGTGCCATCGCCCTGCTCGCCAATGCCTGGGGCGGCCGGCGCACGGGCTGGCTGCTGCTGGCCCTGCTGGCGGTGCAGGCGGTGGATCTGCGGGCCGGCATCGCCAGGCGGCAGGCCCTCGTCGCCGATGCACCGGTCGGCATACCGCAGCGCCTCTTCGATGCCTTCTGGCCCGAGGCGGCGCGCCACTATGCCCGGGTGCGGGCGGTGCCGGCCGCCAACATGGGCGAGGGCTGGGAATCCATCGCCCGCTTCGCCGCCGTGGCCGGTCTGCCCACGGATTCCATCTACATGGCCCGGGTCGATGCGGCGGCGATCGCCGCCCTGCGGCAGAAGACCGCGGCCAGCCTCGCCAGCGGCGCCTATGAGCCGGGGACGCTCTATATCCTGCGGGATGACGAAAGCCTGGGCCTGGCCCGCGCCTCGCACGATCCGGCCCGGGACAGCCTGCTGCAGGCGGATGGCTATTGGGTGCTGGCACCGGGCTGGCAGGTGCGGCCCCGGGCGCCGCCACCGACGGGACGCTGAGGCGCCCCAGACAAAACATGATCGCTTGAGGTGGCCTTACCGAAGGCATGAATCATGCGATAAAACAACGGCCTGGACCATGATCGGCGCTGCTGTCGGCGCCGCTCATGGTCCGGGCCGGTCACGCAGGGAAGGCAGCACAATGGACATCACCGGCATCGCGGCACTGGTTACCGGCGGCGGCTCGGGCCTGGGCGCCGCCACGGCGGAAGCCCTGGCGGCGGCCGGGGCCAAGGTGGTGGTGATGGACCTGCGCCAGGAGGCGGCAGCGGCGGTCGCCGAGCGTATCGGCGGCGTGGCGCTGGCCGGCGACGTGGCGGATGAGGCGGCGGTGACGGCGGCGCTGGACGCGGCCGGGGCGCTTGGCCCGCTGCGCCTGGCGGTGAATTGCGCCGGCATCGCCCCCGCCGCCCGGGTCGCCGGCCGGAGCGGACCGCATCCGCTGGGCTGTTCGAGCAGGTGGTGCGGGTCAACCTCATCGGCACCTTCAACGTGCTGCGGCTGGCCGCGGCGCGCATGGCGGTGCTGGACCCGCTGCCGACCGGCGAGCGCGGCCTGGTGGTGAATACCGCCTCCATCGCCGCCTATGAGGGGCAGATCGGCCAATGCGCCTATGCCGCCAGCAAATCCGGGGTGGTCGGGCTTACCCTGCCTGCGGCGCGCGAACTGGCCCGGTTCGGCATTCGGGTGATGACCCTGGCGCCTGGGCTGATCGAGACGCCGATGCTGGCCGGGCTGGCGCCCGAGGCACGGGAGGCGTTGGGGAAGCTGCCGCTGTTTCCGAACCGGCTCGGCCGCCCGGATGAATATGCCAGCATGGTCCTCGCCATCGCCGCCAATCCCTTGCTCAATGGCGAGACGATCAGGCTCGATGGCGCGTTGCGGCTGACCCCTTGAAGGTTGGTCCCTGAAGCCCGGAGGGGTCAGCCCCGGGCGCTATAGGCCGGTGCCGGCAGCCGTTGTAGCGGCGGCAACTCGGAAGGACCGGTGCGCCGCCAGACCGGGGCTTCGGCATTGTCCCTGAATTGCGGGGCACCGAAGCTGTTCGCGGCACAGCCCGGCAGGGCGGTGGCCAGCAGCAGCGCCAGGATCCGGTATCGCATCGCCTGTCCCCCATGCGGCCGAGATTGGGAGGGTCGCATGCCACCGCGCTGCTGTCCCTTGAAATTCGGCTTTGTGACGGCATCACGAGCGGTCAATTTTCCATCCGGATCGCGCGCCAGGCGGAACTAATTTTCCACGGGAACGTAATCCCGCAGCGGTGACGAAAGGATGCGGCGCCGCCCCATTCGATGAGGACCAGAGCCATGCGCAGCACCAGCCTGTTGATCCTTGCCGCCCTTGGCCTTGCGGGCTGCGTGAGCTTGAACAGCAGCAACCCCAATCCGCCGCCTCGGGACACCGTTGTCATGCCCGTACGCTGAGGCGCATGGACAATCAGGCGACCGGGCGCAGCGCGGCCGCCCGTCGCGCCCGCGCCATGACCTGATGCGCCAGGAGGACGCCGGAGGGGCTCAGCGGCAGTCCGGCGACCGCCAAGGCTTCCGCGGTCCAGGTGTTGCATGTGTAGCTGGCGGCATAGGTGATGGTGGAGGCATGGAAGACGCTGCCGGGATAGGGTCCATCGGCGATTGGCGGCAGCCGATCGCCCGGGGCCAGCCCGCCGCGATCGAGGCTCGCCGCGATGAAGCCTTGCAGCCGGCCGAACTCCGCCGCGGACAGCGGCAGCGGCACCACGTCATCGGCACCGAAGGCCAGGACCGGCGAGACGGCCAGCGCCGTCAGCAGGATGGCACCGCGCCCGGGCAGCAGCGCCCGCAGCATGGCCAATGGGTAAGCCAGCGGGGAGGCCAATGGGGAGGCCCCGGCTTCCAGCAGGTAGGCCCGGTCGCCGAAGCCGAATACGAGCTCGACGGCACCGGGGAAGTCCTGCGCGAGGCGCCGCAGCGCGCCGTCCAGGGCGGCTACCGGCAGGGCGATGTCGGTATGCCAGCCACGCTCGATGACATGGATGGTGCGGGTGAAGGGCCCGGTCGCGTCGCGCGGCTCCGGCAGCGGCCGGGTGGCGCAGCCCGCCAGGGCCAGCGCCAGCAGCAGGCTACGACGGCCGGGACCCGAGCTGGGCAGGGCAGCGGCCATGCGGGTTGAGGACAGCGGCGATTTGGCGGGGGCGCCCTCCCTAGGTCTGGAGCCGGCTCCGCGGCTTGGTTCCAGGCTGGTGCTGGGCCTGGCGCTGATATCCGCCATCATCCTCGTCGCGGCGGCGGTCCTGCCGCAATGGTCGGCCATTGCCATGGGCCAGGGGGCCGGGTGGTACGGTGCGGTCCTTGCGCTGGCAAGCCTGGGCATGCCGATTGGCGCCTGGCGGTTGCTGCACCACCGGCGCGGCCAGGCCGAGGCCAAGGCGGCGCACCGCATGGCGGAGCTTGGCGCGCAGATCGTCGCCGGCTCCGCCGCGCTGGCAGCCAGCGAGGCGCGGCTGCGCCGGGCCCAGCGCATCGGCCGGGTCGGCGGCTTCGAGATCGACCTGCGCTCCGGCGTCAACCGGCGGTCCGGCGAATACATGTCGGTGCAGGGCCTGCCGGGCGAGGACCGGATCGAGCAGCATGCCGACTGGGTGGCCCGGCTGCATCCGGAGGACCGGGTCCGTGCCGAAAAATGCTTCCTCGATGCGGTCTCCGATACCTCGGGCATCACCGACTACGCGCAGGAATACCGCATCGTGGCACCCGGGGGCGAAGTCCGCTGGATTTCGGCCCGGGCCGAGATCCAGCGGGACGGCGCCGGCCGGGCGATCCGCATGGTGGGCGCGCATGTGGAGGTGACCGCGCTGAAATGCACCGAGGCGGCGCTTCGGGCCAGCGAGGAACGTTTGCGGCTGGCGCAGGAAGCCGCCGGCCTCGGCATCTGGGAACGCGACCTGCGCGATGGCAGCGCGGTCTGGTCGGCCGAGCAATTCCGACTCATGGGCTTCCCCCCGGCCGACCAGCCGCCGAGCCGCGACGCCCTGCGCGAGCGCGTCCTGCCGGAGGACCGGCCCGCCCTGGTGATGGAAAGGTTACAGCAGGGCGACCCGGCGGCGCATCGGGCGGATGGCTCCTTCCGCCACCAGTTCCGCATTCGCCACGACGCGGACGGCGGCATCCGCAGCATCCTCGGCCTGGGGCGGGTGATACCGGGGGCGGATGGAACGCCGGGCCGGATCATCGGCGTCAACCTCGACATCACCGAGCGGGTCAGGGCGGAGGAACGCCAGGCGTTGCTCACGCGTGAGCTCGACCACCGGGCGAAGAACGCCCTGGCCGTGGTGCAGGCCGCCCTGCGGCTGACCCCGCGCGACGATCCGGATGCCTTCGCCCGTGCCGTGCAGGGCCGCGTCGCGGCCTTGACCCGGGCCCATACCCTATTGGCCGAAGGCGGCTGGAGCGGTGCCGAGTTGCGGGCGGTGCTGCAGGGCGAGCTCGACCCTTTCCTCGGGGCGGCGAACCAGGCCGTGCTGGATGGGCCGCCGGTGCTGCTGGCCGCGGCGGCGGCCCAGCCGATCGCCATGGCGATCCATGAACTGGCGACCAATGCGATGAAATACGGCGCGCTGTCGGCCCATCAGGGCCAGGTCACGGTGCGCTGGCGGATCGTGGCGATGGCCACGCTGGAGATCGACTGGGAGGAAGCCGGCGGCCCCCTCCTCGGCGACGGCCCGTCCCGCCGTGGCTTCGGCACCCGGGTCATCGAGGCGACCCTTCGCGGACAGCTTGGCGGCACCGTGCAGAAGACCTGGTCCGCCGCCGGCCTGCGCTGCCGCATCACCCTGCCGGTCGCGCGGGTGACGGTCCTGGCCCAGGCGATCGAGGCGCCCCCGGAACTGACCTTCGGCGCCTGAAAGGCCCGGTCAGTCCCCGAGCCCCGGCAGCCGGAAGCGGTCGGCCGGGTCGTCCCAGCCCTTGAAGCGCGGCGGCCGCTTCTCGGCGAAGGCGGCGCGGGATTCCATCAGGTCGCTCTTCGCCCCGTGGTCGTGCAGCTTCGCCGCGAGCCGCTCGAATTCCACGCCGACCTGCGGGCGCATCCGCCGCATCATGTGGATGGTATTCACGCGGGATGCCGGCGGCAGGGTCAGCAGATGGGCCGCCATGTCGAGCGCGGTCGGCATCAGCGCCTCGGGCGCCACCACCCGGTTCAGGAAGCCGATCTCGTGGAAACGCTCCGCGGTGAAGCGGTAGCCGAGCGCCATTTCCAGCGCGATCGCATAGGGCAGGTTGGCGATGGTGCCGTGGTTGTAGCCCCCGAGCAGCCAGCGCTTGGCTTCGGACACCTCGAAGATCGCCCCCTGCACCGCCACGCGCAGGTCGGTCCGCTCCACCAGCATGAAGCCGCCGCCCATGGCGAAGCCGTTGATCGCGGCGATGACCGGCTTTTCCAGGGCGCCCGACATGAACGGATCCTCGCGCGGCGGGCGACGGCCGCCGGGGGCACCGTCGGCGAGGGATTCCTTCAAGTCCTCCCCGGCGCAGAAGCCGCGGCAGGTGCCGGTCAGGATACCGACCTCGAGTTCGGGATCGGTGCGGAAATCGCTCCAGATCTCGGCCAGGGCGCAGCGCAACTCATGGTTCAGCGCGCCCAGGCGGTCGGGCCGGTTGATCCGCACGACCAGGATCTGCCCGTGCCGTTCGGTTTCCACGACGCCCATGCTGAATCTCCTGCCAAGCCTGCCAGTCTGCGGTGGCCCGGCAGGGCGCGCAACCAAGGGAGCGCGAAGGCGCCGGGCGCGGTAATGCAGCCAACACCATGAACGTCCTTATGGTAGAGTTCGCCCGGAATGGCACAACTCATCGTCTATCCCTTCCCGACCGTCGCCCAGGACGTCCCGGGCTTCATGCGCAGCAGCGACTTCCGGGCGCTGACCGTGATCGCCGCGACGGCAAGCCAGTATGTCGCCTCGCTGCAGGTGCCCAATCCGAACCCCGGCACCGGGCAGCCGCCGGAGGTGACGATCTTCCTGGAATTCCAGGGCAGCGGCATGATTTTCGACGGCGCCACCCCGTCCGGCGGGACCATCACCTCGATGCTGCGGCGGGAGGGGGATACGGTCTTCCTTTATCTCGACGGCATCGGCCTGTCGGGCGCCAGCCTCAGCACGCTGATCCGGGCCGGGGACGAGGCCGGCATCGCGGCGCTGATCTTCGCCGGCGCCGATGCCATGACGGGGTCCTTCCGCGGCGATCTGCTCAGCGGCTACGGCGGGGCCGATACGATCAATGGCCGCGAGGGCGACGACACCATCCTGGGTGGCGAAGGCCATGACGTCATTTATGCCGGTACCGGCAGCGACCTCGTCTTCGGAGAGGCGGCCGACGATACGATTTACGGCGAGGCCGGCGACGACACGCTGGATGGCGGCGCGGGCGCCGATTCGATCATGGGCGGGGTCCAGTCCGACAGCCTGCTGGGCGGCGATGGCAATGATGCGCTGTTCGGCGAAGCGGGGATGGACACGCTGCGCGGCGAGGCTGGGAACGACACGCTCTCCGGCGGCGTCGAGGCGGATCTGCTCGATGGCGGCGGCGGTGACGATACCATCGCCGGCGATGCCGGCGACGATATCCTGCTCGGCGGCGCCGGCGCCGATACCCTGTTCGGCGATACCGGCCGCGACGTGCTGGACGGCGGCGCGGACGACGACATCCTCCGTGGCGGCACCGATGCCGACCGGCTGGTCGACCTGCTGGGCAGCAACCTCCTCGAAGGCGGCGAGGGCGAGGATACCTTGATCGCCGGCTCGGGCAACGACACGCTGGATGGCGGCGCCAACCCCGATACCATGACCGGTGGCGCGGGCGACGACGTCTACCGTGCCGATGACGCCGCCGACCTGATCTTCGAGAACCCGGCCGGGGGAATCGACGAAGTCCGCGCCTCCGCCAGCGTCTACCTATACGCCAATGTCGAGAACCTCACCCTGGTCGCCGCGACCGGCAACAGCTTCGGCGTCGGCAATACGCTGGCCAATGTCATCACCGGCAACGAGGGCGAGAACCTGCTGATCGGCGGCGGCGGGGACGATACCCTGTACGGTGGCCTGGGCAACGACGCGCTATACGGACAGGATGGCGCCGATCTGCTGCATGGCGGCGACGACACCGACTACGTCGCCAGCGGCGAGGGCGACGATACCGCCGATGGCGGCGCCGGCAGCGATGCGCTTTACGGCGAGGCCGGCAACGACAGGCTGGTGGGCGGTGCCGGTTTCTTCACCGATATCCTGGTCGGCGGCACGGGCGACGACACGCTGCTCGGCAACAGCGGGCTCGGCGACTACGATCTGATGGACGGCGGCTCCGGCAACGACGTCTACTGGGTGGATACGCCGGCCGACCTCACCTTCGAGGCGACGGATGGCGGGACCGATACCGTCATCGCCGACATCACCGGCGCGGGATACTACCTGTACGCCGGCATCGAGAATCTCGTGCTGCTGGGGCAGACGCCTTTCGGCGTCGGCAATGCACTGGACAATCGCCTGACCGGCAGCGAGGCGGCGAACTGGCTGCTCGGCGGCGCCGGCAAGGATACGCTGGAGGGCCAGGGCGGCAACGACGTGCTGTTCGGCGAAGCGGGAGCGGATGTCTTCGTATTCGGGCGCGGCACCGGTGGCGATGCCATCGGGGATTTCGTGCCGGGCCTCGACCGGCTGCAACTGACCGGGCTTGGCTTCGCCAGCTTCGCCGCGGTGCGGGCGGCCATGGTCGAGAATGCCGGAACCGTGGCGATCGACCTCGGCTACGGCGATCTCGTGGTGCTGAACGGGGTCGCCGCGGCCAGCCTGACCGCGGCGGATGTCATCCTGGGATGAGGCCGCTCAGGCGACCTTCTTGCCGAGATGCGGGAACATCGCCAGCTTCGCCGCCTCGTCCATCTCCGCCTTGAAGGTGTGCCGGTCCTTCAGGGCCAGGGCACGCGCCGCGGCCGGGCGGGCGCTGATCGCCTCCATGTGGCGCTTGACGTTGGGGAAGCTGGCGAAGGCGTCCGGCCCCAGCACGAAGGGCACCAGCCGCGACCAGCCCCAGACCGCCATGTCGACGATGCCGTAGGTGGCGCCGAGCATGTATTCACGCTGCGCCAGGCGGGCATCGAGGATACCCCAGTGGCGCTGCGCCTCGAAGGTATAGCGGTTGACCGCGTATTCCTTCGGCTCCGGCGCGACATTGCGGAAATGCACCGCCTGGCCGGAATAGGGCCCGATGCCGCTGGCGACGAACATCAGCCAGGACAGCAGCTGCCCGCGATCGCCGGCGGGCGGCAGGAACTGGCCGGTCTTCTCGGCGAGGTACAGCAGGATCGCATTGCTGTCGAAGACGGTCTGGTCGCCGTCGACGATGGCCGGGAGCTTGGCATTGGGGTTGATCGCCAGGAAGGCGGCTTCATGCTGCTCGCCCTTGCGGGTATCGATCGGCACCGTCTCGTACGGCAGGCCCATCTCCTCGAGGCAGAGCGCGACCTTGGTCGGGTTCGGGGCGAGGTTGTAGTAGAATTTCAGCATGGCTCGGTCCTCCCGTGTTGGGGACCGGATAAGGCAAGCCTTTTATTCGTTAAGGCAAGGGCCGGCCGCGGGGTCGCCCCCGCGGCCGGATGGAAGCCTAGGCCTTGGCGGCCTTGCGCTTCGCCTTCTTCATGCCGGCCAGGGCGGCATCCTTCAGGGCCGGGCTGGCCTTGAAGCGGACGGTGGCACCGGCCTTCACCGCGACCTTCTCGCCGGTGCGGGGGTTCAGCGCGCTGCGCTTGGCCGTCTCACGCACGATGAAGGCCCCGAAATCGGGGATGGTGAAGCGACCGGTCTCGACGATCTCCGCCTTGATGGCGGCGATGATGTCGGTCGCCAGCCCGTTCGCCTGCAAGGTCGGCATCTCGGTGGACTTGACGATGACGTCGGTCAGAAACTTCTTCGACACGCACTGCACTCCTTCGGATCAGCGCGGGATAGCGCGATCCGCGCGGTTTGTCAGGGGCAACATGGCATTCTCGCCCGATCACTCCACCGTGGCACCGGAAAGCCGCACCAATTCGGCCACCCGCGGCAATTCCGCGGCGAAGAAGCGGGCGAATTCCTCCGGCGTGCTGCCGACCGGCTGGTAGCCGAGCTGTTCCAGCCGCTCCCGAGTCTCAGGCGTGCGCAGTCCGGCCGCCACCTCGCGGGACAGCCGGGCCAGCGCTGCCGGCGGCGTCCCGGCCGGGGCGAACAGGCCGAGCCAGCTGTTGAAGCTGTAGCCCGGGATCGCCTCCGCCACCGCCGGGATCTCCGGCAGTTGGGCGGAGCGTACCTCCCGGGTGATGCCGAGCGCCCGGACCTGACCGGCGCGGACCTGCTGAATCGTCTCCACCACGGGGGTGAACATCAGGTCCAGCCGGCCAGAGACCAGGTCGGTCATGGCCGGGGCGCCGCCGCGGTAGGAAACCTGGGTGAAGCGCACCCCCGCCTGGTGCTCGAACAGGGCCATGGCGAAGTGCTGGGTGCTGCCGGCGCCGGCGGTGCCGCAATTCAGGCTCCCCGGATTGGCCTTGGCCCGGGCCACCAGTGCCGCCACATCAGCAACGTCCAGGCTCGGGTGGACCACCAGCAGGGCGGCGCTGAGCGCGACCAGCGAAACCGCGGCGAAATCCTTGACCGGATCGAAGGGCAGGTTCCGGTACAGCGCGGCATTGGTGGCGTGGGACCCCATGGAGGCGACCACCAGCACCTGGCCGTCCGGCGCGCTGCGGGCGACGTATTCGGTGCCGACATTGCCGGCCGCGCCGGTGCGGTTCTCGACCAGGACCGGCTGGCCGAGGCCGGCGGTGATGGCCTGGGCGAGGATGCGGGCCGTGGTATCCGTACTGCCGCCCGGGGCGAAGCCGACCACCAGCCGGACCGGCCGGTCCGGACTCCAGACGGCAGGACTCTGGACGGCCGGGCTTTGGGCAGCCGGGCTTTGGGGAGGTCGCTGCGCCGCGGCGGGCCGGGCGAAGGGCAGGCCGGCAAGTACCGGCAGCAGGCTGCGGCGATCCATGGACAGATACTCCCTATGGTCTGCGGGGCGTTGGCCGCCCTCGCAGTCACCGGGAGCTTAGGTCATCCGGGAGCGCCGTCCACATAGGGCTTCAGCGCCGCATAGATCATGGCATGGGTCGGCGTCGGCACGCCCAGCTCCTTGCCCATCGCCATCACCTTGCCGGACAGCCAGGGCAGCTCGATCCGGTTGCCGCGGATCAGGTCGACCGCCATGGAGGCCATCATCTGCGGCGGCGAGTTCCTGTTGAATCCGGCCATCTTCTGCTCCACGTCGGCCGGCAGCGGGATGCCCTTGGCGCGGGCGACGTCGATCACCTCCCGGTAGGCGGCGGTGAAATAGGGGGCGATATCGGGGTCGTCGCGCAGCTTGCCGATGGGCTGGCGCGTCAGGGCCGTCATGCCGGCGTTGCTGGCCAGCATGATGAATTTCATCCACAGCTCGGTGACGATGGCGGGGCTGAGCGTGGCGTCGAAGCCGGCCTTCTCGCAGAGCGCCAGGAAAGCCTCGGCGCGGGCGCTGCGGGTGCCGTCCAGCTCGCCGAAGATCATCCGCATGAAGGTGCCGGTCTGGCGGATCACCCCCGGCTCGGCGATGGTGGCGCTGATCTGGGCGACGCCGCCCATGACGGCGCGCGGGCCGAGGATGGGCAGCAGCCGGTCGCTGGCGTCGATCCCGTTCTGCAGCGGCAGCACCGCGGTCTCCGGCCCGACCAGGGGCTTGATGCGCTCGCCGGCGCTCTCGACATCCCACAGCTTGACGCAGAACAGCACGAGGTCGACCACGCCGATGGCGGCCGGGTCGTCGGTCGCCTGGGTCGGCAGCAGATGGCTGTCGCCGCGGCCGCCCTCGATGCGCAGGCCCTTCTCCCGCATCGCGGCGAGATGCGCGCCGCGGGCGAGGAAGGTCACGTCCGCCCCCGCCTTGGCCAGCGCCACGCCAAAGCCGCCGCCGACGCCGCCGGCTCCGATCACTGCAATTCGCATGGGATGCTCCTCGGGAATTCGGGCGGATCATCGAAGCAATTCGGCCCGGCGTCCAACCTTGCGGGCGGCGCCGGGCTGACCCATGGTTCCGGCTGCTCCCGGAGGAACGCCGCATGAAGATCGCCTTCTCGCCCGCCAGCCCCTATGTCCGCAAATGCACCGCGGCCGCCATCGCCCGCGGCGTGCCGCTGGAGCAATGGAGCGTCGGCACCACCGATCCGGCGCTGCTGCCCATCAACCCGCTGGCCAAGGTGCCGTCGCTGGTCACCGACGAAGGCGTTCCGCTCTATGACAGCCCGGTCATCTGCGAATATCTCGACAGCCTGGGCGATGCACCGAAGCTGTTCCCGGCCGCGGGTCCCGCCCGCTGGACCGCGCTGCGCCAGCAGGCGCTGGGCGACGGCATCCTCGATGCCAGCCAGCCCCGCCGGCGCGAGGTGGCGCTGCCACAGGACCAGGGCCGCATCGACTATATCGTCATGCAGCAGGCCAAGGTGACCCGCGCGCTCGACGTGCTGGAGGCGGAAGCCGCCACGCTCGGCATGCTGACCACCATCGGCGAGATCACCATCGGCTGCGCCCTCGGCTACCTCGACTTCCGCTTCCCGCACGAGCCCTGGCGGCCCGGCCATCCGAAGCTGGAGGCATGGTACGCCAAGGTGGTGGCGCTGCCGCCGCTGGCGCAGACGATGCCGCCCGCCGGCTAGCCGGCAAGGCCACCCGCCGGTTCAGCCGGCAAGGCCACCCGCCGGCTTAGCCGGCAGGCTTGGCGGCATGGTCGCGACCTGGGATAGTTTCGCCCAGGGAGAATCAAGACCATGTCCAAGATCGAACGCCGCGCCATGTTGGCCGGGCTGGCCGCGGCACCTTTCGCCGCACCCGGGCTTTTGCGGGCCCAAGGGGGAAGCCAGGCTGGCCGCCCCGTGCAGATCGGCCTGCTCAGCGACATGAGCGGGCCGTTCAAGGATGTCGGCGGCCCCGGCAACCGGGTCGCCGCCGACCTGGCGGTGCAGGATTTCGGCGGCAGCCTGCTCGGCCGCCCCATCACCCTCCGCCAGGCGGATGGCCAGAACCGCGCCGATGTCTCCGCCGCCCTGGCGCGGGAATGGATCGACAACCTCGGCGTCGATGTGCTGGTCGATGGCGCCGCGAGTTCCTCCGGCCTCGCCATCCAGGAGGTCTGCCGCGAGAAGAAGCGGATCTACCTCATCACCGGCCCCGCCACCTCGGACATGACGGGCAGCAAATGCTCCCCCTATGGGATGCACTTCGGCTTCGACACCTATGCGCTGGCGCATGGCACCGGCACCGCGCTGACCAAGTCCGGCGGCGATACCTGGTATTTCATCACCTCCGACTACGCCTTCGGCCATGCGCTGGAACGCGATTCCATGGCGGCGGTGAAGGCCAACGGCGGGCGCGTGCTCGGCACGGTGCGGGCGCCGCTGAACAACGCGGATTTCTCCGCCTTCCTGATCCAGGCGCGGGCCTCGGGCGCCAAGGTCATCGGCATGGCGCTGGCCGGGGTCGACCTGCAGAATTGCATCAAGCAGGCGGCCGAATTCGGCATCACCCGCGGCGGCACCAAGCTGGCGACCCTGCTGGTGCAGGTGACCGACGTGGTGGCGCTTGGCCAGCGCACCTGCGAGGGGATGGTCTATACCGACAGCTTCTACTGGGACATGACGGATGCGACCCGCGCCTGGTCCCGTCGCTACATCGCCAGGATGAACAGCCCCCCCGGCCTGCAGCATGCCGCCGTCTATACCGGCGTGACCCATTGGCTGAAGGCGGCGCGCGAGATCGGCGGGCTGGATGCCGATGCGGTGGCGGCGAAGATGAAGGCGATGCCGGTGAACGACTTCTACAACAGCGATGTCCGCATCCGCGAGGATGGCCGGACCCTGCATGTGATGTATCTCTGGCAGGTGAAGCCGGCCGCCGAATCCCGCCACCAGTATGATTTCAACATGGCCCTGGCGACCATCGCGCCGGAGGATGCCTGGCGGCCGCTGAGCGAGGGCGGCTGCCCGCTGGTTCGCGCCTGACGCCTTGGGTTAGGATCATCCCCGAAACAGGGATGATCCGATGGCCCATTGGCTGGTGAAGAGCGAGCCCGACGCGTTTTCCTGGGACCAGCAGGTCGCCAACAAGGTCGAGCCCTGGACCGGCGTGCGCAACGCGCTCGCCGCCAAGAATCTCCGGACCATGCGGCAGGGCGACCAGGCATTCTTCTACCATTCCAACATCGGCAAGGAGATCGTCGGCGTGGTGGAGGTGGTGCGCGAGGCCTACCAGGACCCCAGCGACGAGACCGGCCGCTGGGTCTGCGTCGACATGCGGGCGATCTCCCCGGTGCCGCGGCCGGTCACCCTGGCCACCATCAAGGCGACGCCGGAATTGGCCGAATTGGCGCTGGTGCGGCAATCGCGCCTTTCCGTGATGCCCATCGGCGAGGATCATTGGGCCATGCTGTGCGAGATGGGCGGCTGGAAGCCGCCCAAAGGGAGGTGAGCATGCGGCTCGACGGGTCCTGCCAATGCGGCGCGGTGACATTCCGGGTGGAAAGCCCCCACCCCTATCCGTACCAGCGCTGCTACTGCTCCATCTGCCGCAAGACCCAGGGCGGCGGGGGCTATGCCATCAACCTCGGGGCCGACAATGCCACGCTGAAGATCACCGGCAAGCAGCACATCACCATCTACCACGCCAAGGTGAAGAACCCGGAGGATGCGCGGGCGCATCGCAGCCCGGGGGAGCGGCATTTCTGCAGCCAATGCGGCAGCGCCCTGTGGCTTTACGACACGCGTTGGCCGGAGCTGGTGCATCCCTTCGCCTCGGCCATCGATACGCCCTTGCCGGCAGCGCCGGATACCACCCACATCATGCTGGAATTCAAGCCGCCCTGGGTCGCGGTGGAGGCCGGCCCGAAGGATCGCCGGCACGACCGCTACCCGGAGGAAAGCATCGCCGAATGGCATGCGCGGCACGGGCTGACGAAGGATGCATGATGGCTGAGGCGGTGGTGGGCGAGGCCGAACGGATCCTGTGCCGTGCGGATGAGATCGGCGAGGACGCGGCGCGCGGCTTTCCCGCCGCCCCGGGCGGCTTCACCGGGCTTTTCGCGGTGCGCAAGGCCGGGCAGGTCCTGGTCTATGTGAACTCCTGCCCGCATATCGGCCTGCCGCTGGAACCCCTGCCGCATCGCGTCCTCGATACCCGGAAGACCCACATCATCTGCGCCGTGCATGGCGCCCGCTTCCGGATCGAGGATGGCGTCTGCGTCACCGGCCCCTGCGTCGGCGAGGCCCTGGAGGCGGTGCCGTCGCGCATCGTCGACGGCATGCTGGTGGTGCCGGCGGATGCGGGGCTGTAGGGCAGGCTCGGGCCGGCAATACGGAACGAAACCGCATCGGACTGCCGCCGGAGCGCGATCGCTTGGGCGGAACCCTTATCCGCCCGCCGCGGCCGGCGCGCGATTGACGCAGCACAAGGCCGCATGGGCAAACTACCCCCTATAAGACTGTGTGCCAGGGGAGGCCCGACCATGTCCGACAACCAATTGATCGCCGTGAAACCGGCCATCGCCGATCATGCCCTGGTCAATGCCGACCGGCACCGGGCCATGACCGAGGCCGCCGCCACCGACCCTGCGGCCTTCTGGGCCAAGGAAGCCGGCCGCATCGCCTGGATGACCCCGCCGGCCCTGATCAAGAACACCAGCTTCACCGGCGATGTCGCGATCCGCTGGTTCGAGGATGGCGTGCTCAATGCCTCGGTCTCCTGCCTCGACCAGCACCTGGCGACGCGGGGCGAGACGGTGGCGATCCTTTGGGAAGGCGACGACCCCAATACCGACGCCAAGGTCACCTACCGCGACCTGTACGAGCGGGTCTGCCGCTTCGCCAATGCGCTGCGCGACCTCGGCGTGCAGAAGGGCGACCGGGTCTGCATCTATTTGCCGATGATCGTCGAGGCGGCGGTCGCCATGCTGGCCTGCGCCCGGGTCGGCGCCATCCATTCCATCGTCTTCGGCGGCTTCTCGCCCGATAGCCTTGCATCCCGCATCCAGGACAGCGAATGCAGCATCCTCATCACCGCGGATGAGGGCCGCCGCGGCGGCCGCAGCGTGGCGTTGAAGACCAATGCCGACGACGCGCTGGCGACCTGCCCCAGCATCCGCGCCGTGGTGGTGGTGAAGAACACCGGCCGCGAGGTGCCGATGCAGGCCGGCCGCGACCATTGGTACGAGGCCATCACCGCCGGCCAGCCCGCGGAATGCACGCCCGAGCCGATGGGCGCCGAGGACCCGCTGTTCATCCTGTACACCAGCGGCAGCACCGGCAAGCCGAAGGGCGTGCTGCATACCACGGGCGGCTACATGGTCTGGGCCAGCTACACCCATGAATACGTGTTCGACTACAAGCCCGGCGAAGTCTACTGGTGCACCGCCGATGTCGGCTGGGTCACCGGCCACACCTATATCGTCTATGGCCCCCTCGCCAATGGCGCGACCACGCTGATGTTCGAGGGCGTGCCGAACTACCCGACGGTGTCGCGCTTCTGGGAGGTGGTGGACAAGCACCAGGTGAACATCTTCTACACCGCACCCACCGCCATCCGCGCCCTGATGCGCGACGGCGAGGCGCCGGTGCGGAAGACCAGCCGCAAGTCGCTGCGCATCCTCGGCAGCGTCGGGGAGCCGATCAACCCGGAAGCCTGGCTCTGGTACTACCGGGTGGTCGGCGACAGCCGCTGCCCGATCGTCGATACCTGGTGGCAGACCGAGACGGGCGGGATCCTCATCTCCCCCCTGCCCGGCGCCATCGCCCAGAAGCCCGGCTCCGCCACCTTGCCGCTGCCCGGCGTCTTCCCGGCGCTGGTCGATGCCGAGGGCAACCGCCTGGAAGGGGCGACCGAGGGCAACCTCGTCATCCTCGACAGCTGGCCCGGCCAGGCACGCACCATCTATGGCGACCACGAGCGCTTCATCCAGACCTATTTTTCGACGTTTCCCGGCACCTATTTCACCGGCGACGGCGCGCGACGGGATGCCGACGGCTATTGGTGGATCACCGGGCGGGTGGATGACGTCATCAACGTCTCCGGCCACCGGATGGGCACCGCCGAGATCGAGAGCGCGCTGGTCGCCCATCCGAAGGTGGCCGAGGCCGCCGTCGTCGGCATGCCGCATGAGCTGAAGGGCCAGGGCATCTACTGCTACGTGACGCTGAAAACCGGCGAGGAGCCGACCGAGGCGCTGAAGCGCGAGTTGATCGCCTGGGTCCGCAAGGAGATCGGCCCGATCGCCTCCCCGGACGCCATCCAATGGGCCCCCGGCCTGCCCAAGACGCGCTCCGGCAAGATCATGCGCCGCATCCTGCGCAAGATCGCCGCCAACGAGACCGACGCCCTGGGAGACACCTCGACCCTGGCCGACCCGGGGGTGGTCACGGACTTGGTGGCCAACCGGGCGGGCTAAGGGTCTTTCAAAAAATCCATGTCTGCTCCATCTTCCGGCCATCTTCCTCGCTATGACAGCCGGGGGTGGCGGAGGCGATGGAGGGGATGGTGGGTGTCCAAAGGCCGGCTCATGGGACGTGCGGCAACCGGTTGCTGGACTCCCTGACGGCCACCGAGGCGATCCTGCTGGCACCCCATTGCGAGGTCGTCACGCTGGTCGCCGGGACCGTGCTGCAGGAACCCGACAGCCCGCTGACCCAGGTGATCTTCCCCGGCCGCGGTACCGTGCTGTCCCTGGTCGCGGTCGGCCGGGACGGACGGGTGGCGGAAGCCGCGGCTATCGGTTGCGAAGGCGTCCTGGCCGGGCTGCGCGGGCAGCCCGTGTTGTGCCGTACCGTCGTGCAGGTCGGCGGCCCGGCCCTGCGGCTGGATGCCCGTAGGCTGGCCGCCGCGGCGACCAGTTCCGCCAGCCTGCGGGACCGGCTGGACATCTATGGCGCGGCGTTATTGGCGCAGGTGCTGCAGTCGGTCGCCTGCGCCGCGCTGCATCCGGTGGAGGCGCGGGCCTGCCGCTGGTTGCTGACCCTGCAGGACCGCGTGGGCCGGCCCGAACTGCCGCTGACCCAGGAATACCTGGCCGATATGCTCGGTGTCCGCCGCACCACCATCACCCGGGTGGTTGCGGCGCTGGAGCAGCGTGGGCTGATCCGGCATCGCCGCGGCCGGATCCTGGTCGCCGATCGCCCCGGGCTGGAATCGGCAAGCTGCGAGTGCCACCAGATGGTGCGGCTGCACTTCGCCCGGGTCGCACCGGGACTATACCCGGCGCCCGAACCCCGGCGCGTCAGCACCGCTGCGGCGCTGTTAGAACAAGGCGTGAATCCGTAGCCCGGGACGTGCAAAAAATAATATAGCGAATCAAGCGCATGGTCCGAGTCGCGCGAACGAATCGCTGACGCGCGACTCGGGCTGCCCGCCGGGCGGGTCGACACAAGCTGTTGTGGCGCTCGGCCGCCAGGTCCCACAAGGCTGTTCACTTTCTGGTCCCGGTGCGACCCCGTGCCGATCGAAGGCCAGGGCCTGGCGACCATGGGCAAAGGTGGGCAGCAATCATGGCCTGCCGGATCCCGATCGCTACCGACGGGGTCCTTCACCGGCCGCTGGACCATGTCCCGCCAGGTCTCCTGTGTGATGTTCCGGAAGGTGCCTGACATGCTCAGGGCAATGGTCAGGCGCCACGAGGACGACAGGCCGACGCTGCACTCAGCGACCACCGTGCCGATCGCGGCGCAAGGCGAATGCCAGATCAGAGCGCTGCCACGGTTGGGTCCGCGCCACGCCTCCTACTGATCGGACCCTGATCGGACGCGTAAAATACCTTCTCAATCCCGAACATTGATCGATAAATTAGCACAAAATACCATTGACATGATTGATATTTAGCTGGTTGTCGGCCATTCGTTCCATTCGCATCGCCAGGATACGCTTTGCTACGGATTCCTTAACCTAAGAGCACGGCACAGGTACTTCGATTTATGGTTCGACACACTTGACGTAAGCCATGCTGCACCTGCACAAAGGCGGCGCCGTGGAAAGGCAAAAGCCGGCACAAAGCATCGCCTTCAGCGCAATGTGATGCGTATGCCGCATTGTATTATTTCGGAGTCATCATGGTATCGTCCGGCCTCCCTATGGTCCGAGTTGTGTTGGATCGGCTGGCCGGATGCGCCATCGTCGCAGAAGCGCACCGGCACTGATGGACTCCGCGCCCCCACCCAGCGACCGCGACCTGCACGGGGTGCTCACCGCCCTAAGCCATGCGGCGGCCGATCTCGTCGCTCAACCGCTGCGCCCGGTCTCCGAACACCTTTGCGGCTATATCGAGAGCCTTTGGTCGGAACGGCCCGGCGCGGTCTGGCTGACCGGCTGGGTCAGCCGGGATGTCGGCCAGGAATTCGCGGTGGTCGTCGCCGACCGCCGCAAATACGCCGGCGCGGTCGCCATCGCCTGCTACGACCGGCCGGACCTGCCGCCGCATGCGCATGCCTTCATCGGGTTGTTGCAGACCGATTGGCAGCCTACGCCGGAGACGACAGACGTATTCGCCTTCATCGGCCCGGAGCTTAAGCGCTTCATCCGCAGCGTCAGCCCCTTGCGGCTGCAGGACGGCCCCGGCTTCGCCGCCGAATTCGGCCGGGTCCAGACGCTATGCCATGTCGGCCGGGTCAATGCGCTGCGCGGCGCGATGCTGAGCGGCCGGAGCTGGCTGCCGGATACCGGCGCGCTGTCCGGTGCCTCGGTCAAGGCCGCGGCGGATGAGATCATGGTGCTGCCGGGCTTCGGCTGCTTCGTGCAGGGCTGGATCCTCAGCCCGACCAAGCGGCTGGTGCGGCTGTCGCTGAAACTCGCCGACCGGGTGCTGCACAGCATGCCCGGCGGCCTCTATTTCCTGCCCCGGCCGGATCTCGGCAGCGCCATGCCCGGCATGCCCACCCTGCTGGACCGGGCCGGCTTCGTTGCCGTGCTGACCGGCGCCCTGCAGCCCGAGGACCTGGTCGCACCGGTGTTGAAGGCCTGGTTCTCGGACGGCACCTCGGTGAATTTCCCGCTCGACCCGCTGGCGATCCGGCGGCTTGGCCATGCCTTGCCGTTCGAGGCGATCCTGCGGCTGTTCCCCGGCGCGGCCAACGAGAGCTTCTTCGATCGTTGCGCCTCGGCCATCCGCCATGAGGTCACCGGGCGGCTGGCCGAGGCGCAGCCGCTGAACCGGGCGCCACCGGCGGAACGCGTCCTCGTCGTGGCGCTGCCGGCGCAGGCTTCCGACGTCCGGCTGGTGATCGACCAGATCGCCTATCGGCTGGGTGGCCGGCGGCCCGCCCCGGCGGTGGTGCTGCTGGCCGAACTGGGAGCGGCCCGCGCCCAGCTGCCATCGCTGGCGGCGCAGATCGAGGCTGCGACCGGGGCGCCCTGCGCGACCTTCCTGATCGAGGATACCGGGCGGCCGCTCTTTGCCCTCGCCACCGTCCTCGACATGCTGGGCGCGCGCCGCTTCCTCTTCCTCGGCGCCGGCGTCTTCCCCGATGCGGCGGCCTGGACCGAGGGCCTGGATGCCTGCATGGGCGATGATGAGGCGCTGGCGGTCATCACCGCCACGAATGGCATGGTGCTGGGCGGCCTGGCCTGGACGACGGCCGGCTTCCGGCAATGGCTGGATGAGGATGGCCTGCCGATCGGCGCGACCCATACTGAAGCGCTGCTGGAGCGCGGCGGGACGGTGGCCGGCGGCGCCCGGCTCGTCCAGGGCAGCGGCAGGCCGGATCTGCTGATCGAAAGCGTGGATGCGGTCCGGCACGGAAAGGGTCATGCCGCATGAGCGCCGAACTGGATGCCGATCTCGCGGCGCTGCTGCCGATCGCGATCATCTCCCATGCGCATCCCTCGATCTCGAAGGGCGGCGCGGAAATCGCCGCCTATACGCTGTTCCAGGGTCTGCGCGGGCTTGGCATCCCCACGGTCTTCGTCGCCGCCGTGCCGATGGCGCTGCGCGACAGGGTCGATCTGCGGGCGGATGAGCATGCCGTCTTCTACGATCCGGAGCAGTACGACTATTTGTACCAGCTTGGTGAGGGCACGACCCTGGCGCAGCTGCGCCGCATCCTGGCGCGGACCGGGGCGAAGCTGCTGAACTTCCATCACTTCATGAGTTTCGGCGTGAATGCGCTGCGCGACGTGGCCGCGGCAGCGGATGTCCGCACCGTCGTCACGCTGCATGAATTTCTTGCCATCTGCCACAATCATGGCCAGATGGTGACCCGGCCGCATCGTGGCCTCTGCGGCGGCGCGTCCGAGACCGCCTGCGGCACCTGCTTCCCGGAACTGGGCTGGCGCCGCATGGGGCTCAGGACGTCGCTGTTCCAGGACAGCTTCGCCGAGGTCGACCAGTTCATCTCGCCCAGCCAATTCCTGCTCGATCGCTACATCGCCTGGGGCGTTCCCGCATCGCGTTGCAGCGTCATCGAGAATGGCCTGGCGCGCGCCATCTCGGACCGCAGCCCCATCAGGCCGGCGGCCGCCAGGACCGATTGGGTCTTCGGCTATTTCGGTCAGGTGACTCCCTTCAAGGGCGTCGACGTGCTGCTCGATGCCGCCGAGCGGCTGGCCGCCATGCCGGGTATGGCCGACCGGATCGAGTTGCGGATCAACGGCAATATCGCCGGCGTCACCGATGCCTTCAAAAGCAAGCTCGAGGCGCTGACGACGAGCCTGCCCTTCCTGCGCTTCCTGGGTCCCTACGAGAACGGCGGCGTGCTGGGGATGATGGGCGATTGCGACTACATCCTCACGCCGAGCATCTGGTGGGAGAATTCACCGATGGTCATCCAGGAGGCCTATGCAGCTGGAAGACCGGTGATCTGCACGGGTATCGGCGGCATGGCCGAGAAGGTGGTCGATGGCGTCTCCGGCCTGCATTTCCGGCGCGGTGACCCAGCCGATCTTGCGCGGGTCATGGCAGGCGCCGCCGATGATGCGGTCTATGCCAGGCTGCAGGCCGGAGTGCCGCGGCCCTACGACACGACGGAGATGGCCAAGCGCTACCTGGCTGTCTTCGCTGCGGCGGCAACCGGGCGCGGCCTCACCGTGCCGACGCAGTCCGTGATACAGAACGCTTCCGGCACGTCCCTTGCTCAGGGCCAACGGCGTAAGCGTAGCCGCTAGTTCTATAGGCTGGAACGACGGAGAACGGACATGATCAAAGGTGCGATTGAAGCCGTGACTCCGACGCTGGTGTCCGGCTGGATCTACTCCAGCTTGGCGCCGCTGCGGGATGCATTGATCCTGGCCTTCTCGAATGGCGTGTGCATCGGTACCGGCACGGTATCGTGCTTCCGCCAGGACCTGGCGGATGCCGGGCTGGACGACGGCTACCTCGGCTTCAGCTTCCCGATCGGCCTGCCGAACGGTGCCGACATCGCCTCCGTCGTGGTCAGGCTGGACGGAGCCGAAGCGGTGCTGCTGCAGCCCACCAGCCGGGTCGGCGCGGCCGACAGCGTCAGCCGGCCGAAGGAAATGACCGTCGACGACATGCTGCGCCGGATCCGCTGGCTGCGCCGCCGCAACGTCATCGCCGGTGCGGAGTACGATATCCTGCGTGGCCTGGCACGCTTCGGCGTTTACGAGGTTCCGGTGGATGCGGAGGCCGCTGGCGCACAGATGCCCGAGGATACCGCCACCGCCAGGGCGAAGAAATTGCTCGAGCTGACGGCGCTGAACGAGGTCGTCGTCAAGCCGACCAGGGTGACCGACGCCGAAGGCATGCTGGATGCGATCCGCAGCAGCGCCGGTCCGGCCAGCGGCCTCAGCCATGTCATCATCTGGAGCGCGGTGCCGACCCGCATCGGCATCGTCGAGGGCGGCCACCTTGGTGGCCCGACCTCGGCCGATACCGCCGTCGCGGTCGACTACCATCTGGAACCGAGCAATCTGCTGGTGGTCCACGTCGGTTGCGCCATCGTTCCCCGCCAGGGCGCGGTGTATCGCTCCATCGTGGTCATGAGCGGTTCGACGAGCACCGAAGTCGCCGAGGCGGCGCCCGGCCGGGCGGAACCAGCCAGCATCATCGAGGAGCCCCGCGTCGCGGTGGGCTCCAGCGCGCGCCGCTGACGCATCCGCCGGCAAGCGAGATCAGGCATGGCATGTCACGGGGCGTTCGAAATGGCCCGGTCGCAGCACCGCTCCGCCGAACGGCCGTCATGCCGTCTGGTGACGGCATGACGGCCGGGCAGGACACCGTCCGGCCACAGGCCGTTGTCTTCGATTGCGATGGGGTGCTGCTCGCCTCCAACCGGTTGAAGACGGCGATCTTCCAGGATGTGCTGCGCGATACCGGCTTCGCCGCCACCGACATCAGCCGTTTCGCCAGCTTCCAGCAGGCTAATTTCGGCATGTCGCGCTACCGCCTGTTCGACGCGCTGCTGGCCTGGACCGACCTGGAGCAGCGGCCGGACACTTCCCGCGATGCGCTCTGCGCGGCCTATGGCCAAGCCTTGTACGGGCGCTACGTGCGGTGCCGCTCGACCCCGGGGATGCTCGGTGTCGTGCGCGGCCTGCATGCGACGGGAATGCCGCTGTTCGTCGTCTCCGGCTCGGATGGCGCCGAACTGCGGTCCGTCTTCGCAGAACGGGGCCTGGCGCAATGGTTCGTCGGCATCCATGGCTCGCCCGCCACCAAGACGGAGAATCTGGGGCTGGTGGCCGAGGCGCTCGGTCTCGTCACGCCCATGCACCGCGTGGTTTTCGTCGGCGATGCCGAGGCGGATTGGAAGGCTGCCGCCGGCACCGGCTGCCGCTTCGTCTATGCCGACCACTTCTCCACCGCCAAGCCCCGCATGCGGGCGCTGGCGGGCGAGCACGGCTTTCCCACCATCCGCGACCTGCGCGGCCTGCCGGCGCTGCTGTAGATGCGAAGCACGGCATGGGGTCAGTCGCAGAAGGCTCGAACGACATTTCTGTACATCGAGCCCCTCGCTGCGCCGGCCTGCGTTACCGTAGGTCGGGGGTTATGAAGTACCGCTGCGAATCAGTTTGCAGGGCAACATAGCCCAGCATTTCTGCCTATTTTTTTCTTGGCTGTACGCGTGATTCCATTGTTGCGCAGTCATGATATCGATGCGCCGGCGTGACGGCCACCCCTGGTTGGAGATTGATCGGGTCCAGCACGCCGTGGTAGTCAACCACTGTACTTGTTCATTGTCATATTTGGCCGCCCTTAGGAGGTCCCATGGTCCAGGTACTCGATTGCACATTGCGTGATGGCGGGTACTACACCAACTGGGACTTCGACCCGGAGGCTGTCAGAACCTATCTCACGAGTATTGCGCGGCTGCCGATCTCCTACGTGGAAATCGGCTACGTCAACGATCCCGCCGAAGGTTATTTCGGCGAATACTATTTCCTCACCGAGGAGAAGCTGCGGTCGGTGCGCGCCATCCTGCGCCCGGACCAGAAGCTGGTGGTGATGATCGATGGCAAGAATTACAAGCCGGATCGGCTCGGCGCGCTGTTCCGCCCGATCGCGCATCTGGTCGACCTCGTGCGCATCACCGTGGCGCCGAATGCGCTCGGCCACGGCGTTTCGCTGGCCAAGGCGCTGAAGGATGTCGGCCTGAAGGTCGGCTTCAACGTCATGTACCTCTCGACCTTCCAGAACGACATCTCGCAGATCCGCACCGCCTTCGACGAAGCGGATACCTACGAGAGCCTGGCACTGGTCGACAGCTACGGCGGCTGCGTCCCCGCCGCGGTATCCAAGCTGTTCCGCGAGCTGCGCGAGGCGCTGCCGAACAAGACCATCGGCTTCCACGGCCATGACAACATGTGCCTCGCCTTCGCCAATACCCTCGCGGCGATCGAAGGCGGCGCGGATGTGGTGGACGGCACCTTCACCGGCATGGGCCGCGGCGCCGGCAACCTCCGCACCGAGACCGTGCTGATCCACCTCGCCGGCCAGGGCGGCAACGAGCCGCTGGACTACCAGGCGCTCAGCAGCGCGGTCGCGCCCTTCGACGCGCTGCGCCGGGTCCATGAATGGGGCACCAACCTTCCCTACATGCTTTCCGGCGCGAACAACCTGCCGCAGAAGGACGTGATGGATTGGATTTCGAAGAACCGCTACTCGGTTCTGTCGATCCTCCAGGCGTTGCAGCAGCAGAGCGGCGGCGAGGCCGATCTGAAGGCCTATCCGGAACTGCAGGCCGGCAGCTTCGCGGCGAAATCCGTGCTGCTCATCGGTGGCGGTCCCTCGGTCATCCGGCATGTGGACGCCATCAGCCGCTTCGTCGCCAAGACCAACCCGCTGGTGGTCTTCTCCACCACGCGCCACCTGGCCTTGGCGCCCAGGATCGGCGGCACCCAGCTGCTTTGCCTGCCGGGGCATGATGCCTTCCGCGCCGGGGCGCGCGACCATCTGGACGGCATCGCCGCCGTCGTCCTGCCGGCGCCGCCCCGGGTGCCCGGCTGCCTGCCGGCCTTCATCGAGTTGCCGGTGTTCCAGGCGCCGCCGCTCAGCATGGACAAGCAGCGCAAGATCGGCCCGGTCTCGGATACCGGTCCGCTCGGCCTGGCGCTCGGCGCGACACAGATGCTCGGCGCGCAGTCCTGCTACCTCGCCGGCTTCGATGGCTATGAGATGGCCAGCGTGTCCGAGCAGGAATTGTCGCGGGAAGTGGAGCTTGCCCTCAGCCTCTTCCGCAAGGCGAACGGCAGCGTGAAGCTGACCAGCCTGACGCCGACCCGCTACGACCTCGATCAGGCCTCGGTCTACAGCCTGGTCGCCGCGGTCGATTGAACCGCTGGCCGGCGCGCGGTTCCGCCGCGCGCCGGCCTATTCCGCTACCGGCCGCCAGCCGATCCAGTCGCGGATCCCGCGTCCCATCACCCACTCCAGATCCTCGCCGCGCAACCAGGGCAGTTCCTCGGTGAACATCGTTACGCATTGCCGGTAGCTGCAGGGCATGCGGGTGATGTCGGTGCCCCAGAAGAAGCGCCGCGGCCCGAAAGCCTCGAAGATCCGCCGGAGCCCGTCGTGCAGGTTCCGGTAGGGATAGGCCTCGGTCGAATACCCCGGCGCACCGGTCGCCTTGATGGCGACATTGGGCAGCTTCGCCAGCGCCAGCAACTCATCCAGGTTGGCGAAGGCGGCCGCGTCCTGCGCCTCCCGCACCAGCCCCAGGTGATCGATCAGCAGGCGCAGCCTGGGGTGCCGCTCGGCGATGCCGCGGAACACCGGCAGGAAGCGCCCGGCCATGGTCGCCACCGGCAGCCCTTCCCGTTCCGCCACCGGCCACAGCCAGTCCATGGTGCCGTCGCTGTGCCAATGGTGCTGCTCCGGCCGCACCAGCGGATAGCGCAGGCCCATCATGCCCGGCAGCGCGCGCCAGCCGGGCAAGCGGGCCGCGCTGGCCTCCGGCTGGTCCAACGGTACCTGCCCCAGCACGGCGAAACGCCGCGGATAGCGTTGGGCCGCGGCCACCGCCTGATCGTTGGAGTCCGGGTCCCAGCTGATCGGCGGGTGGATCAGCGCGGCATCCACGCCGGCGGCATCCATCTCCGCCAGCAATTCCTCCGCGGTGAAGGCGGGCACCTGGCGATGGTGGCCACTCGGCGTGCCGCTGCGCCACAGATGCACCTGGGCATCGACGATTTCCATGTTGCCACTCCCCCTCAGGCCTGGTTGAGCCGGGCCGCCTCGGCCATGACCTCGATCGCCTCCGGCTGGCGGGACCGCACGGTCAGCGCATCCGCCCCGGAGTCTTCCCAGGCGCGGTAGCGCTGGCGGATGCGGGCGGGCGGGCCGACCAGCGCCTTGGCATCTACCCATTCATCCGGCACGGCGGCGGCGGCCTCATCCTTGCGCCCGGCCAGGTACAGCTCCTGCACCCGATCGGCGGCCGCTCCGAAGCCGCGGCGGGTCATCATGTCCTTGTGGAAATTCTTGTCCTTGTGGCCCATCCCGCCGACGTAGAGCGCGACTTCCGGCTTCAGCCGGGCCAGCGCCGCGGCCACGTCCTCCGCCACCTCGACATGCGCCGAGGCCTGGATGGTGAAATCCGCCCGCGACTTGCCGCCCCCGGCGCGGCGGAAGCCCTCCTCCAGCCAGGGCGTGTAATCCGCCATGCAGCCGGGCACGAAGCCCAGCGCCAGCCAGCCATCGGCGATCTCGGCCGTCAGCTTCACCATCGCCTCGTTCTCGGTGCCGAGGTAGATCGGGATATCCGGGTTCATGTGCAGGATGGATTTCAGCGGCTTGCCGACGCCGAGCGC
>JAQGIA010000125.1 GCA_028291445.1 Belnapia sp. | reverse complement strand
GCGCGGCCAGGCCCGATGGGGCGCCCGGCTGAGCGATGGCGGCGGGGGCGGCGACCGGCAATGCGGCGGCGGCGCGGAGGGCGGTGCGACGGGTCAAACTGAGCATTGCTCCGATGTGGGGATGCGGGCGGGAAGGCACCAGCACCGCTTGCAGTCTGGAAATGATTCGGCCATTACCCGTTATGTATCTGAAAAACCTATGTATAACCTCGTCATCTCTGCAACTGAGCAGGTCTTCATACGTCGCCCATCTGGTGCTGGGGGCGATGCTGGCGATCGTCCCCGATGCCCGGGGACAATCGATGCCGGCACCGACCGGCTGGCAGGAGCGGCTGGAGGCGACCGGCTGGCTGCTGCATGGTCAATCCACCTTCGTCGAACAGGGCCATCCGGGTTTTCCTTCGCCCTATCACGGCGAGAACAGCATGCAGGCCAAGCCCATGCAGCGGAATACCCTCTCGGCCGATCTGGTGATCGGTCGGCGGCTTTGGCATGGCGCCGAGTTCATCATCGACCCCCAGGTCTCGCGCGGCTTCGGCCTGTCCGGCACCCGCGGCGCCAGCGCCTTCCCGAATGGCGAGGCCTTCCGCACCGGTAGCGAGGGGCCGGCGGCCTATGTCACCCGCCTGTTCCTCCGCCAGACCGTGGCGCTGTCGGCCGATACGGTGGAGGCGGAAGCCGATCCCTACCGTTTCGCCGGACGGCTGCCACGGGAGCGGTTGACGATCTCGGTCGGCAAGATCGCGGTCTTCGATATCTTCGACGACAACCGCTATGCGCACGACCCCCGCACCCAATTCCTGAATTGGGCCTTCGTCTCCGCCGGGGCCTTCGATTTTGCCAATGACGCCAAGGGCTATACCAACGGCCTGGCGATCGAATGGGACAATGGCGCCTGGGGCATCCGGGCAGCCGCGCTGCAGGTGGCCAAGCGGATCAATACCCTCTCGCTGGACCCGCAGCCGCTGCGCGGGCACCAGCTTTTGCTGCAGGCCGACCGCTTCTTCAGCCTGGGGGCAAGGCCCGGCGCGCTGCGGCTGCTCGGCGGCTGGTCGCAGACCCGGTCGCAAAGCTATGCGGCGCTGCAAGGCGGCGACATCGGCCAGACCGAAACCAACCTGCGGGGCGGCGTCGCCGGCAAGGCGATGCTGGTGCTGAACGGGGAGCAGGAGCTGGCCGAGGATCTCGGCGCCTTCGCCCGGCTGTCCTGGAACGACGGCCGGACCCAGCAATGGATGTATACCGAGATGGATTGGGCGGTCTCGGCCGGCCTGGTCCTCGGCGGTTCGCGCTGGGGTCGGCCGAGCGATGCGGTGGGGCTGGCCGGCAATATCGGCGGCCTGTCGGGACCGCACCGGCGCTTCCTGGCGGCCGGCGGGCTCGGCTTCATCGCCGGCGACGGCCGGCTGCGCTACCGGCCGGAGGCGGCGCTGGAAGGGTATTACGCCTGGGGCGTGGCGGCGGGAACGGTGCTGACGGCGGATGCGCAGCTCATCGCCAACCCGGCGCATAACGCCGACCGAGGGCCGATCCCGGTTTTCGCCCTGCGGCTGCGCGGCAGCTTCTGAGGGTCAGAAGATGCTTTCGAACAGGCTGGTGATCGGGTTGCCGCTGCGGCTGCGCTGGATGATCGGGGTCTCGCCCTCGGTCACGTCGCGGCCGAGCGCCGAATTCTCCCGCAGCCGCTGGGATTCGCGGCGGGCATCGAGGGCGGTGCCGGGCTGTTCAGGGCCGCGCCAGAAGATCAGGCGATCCACCAGGCCGCGTTCCGGCTGGTCCAGCTTCAGGCTTTCCTCATCGACGCGGCGGCGGATGTCGTCCCCCACCGGCCGGCCGGCCTGGGTCAGCAGGGCGCTTTCGCCGCTGCTGCGTGGGCCGGCGGCAGCGGAACCGAGCACCGAGCCAGGCACCAGCGTGGCTTCCGCGGCCTGGCGGGTGGAGACCTCCTGCGGGCGGTCGGCGCCGGGGCGCGGCACCGGCAGGCTGCCGCCGAGCGAAGGCGGCATGGAGAGGGGCGCCCGGGTGGTCACCTGGAACTCGTCCGGGGCATCACGGGTAAAGCCGAAGCTCCGCGCGGTATCGCCCCCGCAGGCCGCAAGCGACAGGGTGGCGATCAGCAGGCTGGGCAGGACCAGGGCGAGGCCTGGGGAGCGGCGCTTCGTCATGCCGCTTCCTTAGCGGGAGGCGCGCGACGGAACAAGGCATCGGCCAGCAGCACGCCGACGCCGCAGACGATGCCGGCATCGGCAACATTGAATATGTACCAATGCCAGCCCCAGCCATGGACATCGATGAAATCCACCACCGCGCTGAAGCGCAAGCGGTCGATCACGTTGCCGACCGCCCCGCCGACCACGGCGCCGAGGGCAGCGGCGATCGGCCGGGTTTCCGCCTTGGCCATCCAGCGCAGCAGGAAGCCGGCGATGGCGGCGGCGACCACGGCCAGGATAATGTGGTTCAACGGCCCGTCGCCCGAGAGCAGGCCGAAGGTCACGCCGCGGTTCCAGACCATGGTGAGGTCGAGGCCGAGCGGCCCGGCCGAGACCAGCGGCAGGTTGCGCAGGATGGGCAGGTCCAGGACCTCGAGCACCCAGTATTTGCTGGCCTGGTCGGCGACCAGCAGGACCACGGCCAGGATGAGGCCGAGGCGCATCATGCGGCGACCACGGCTTCGCAACGGCGGCAGAGGGTGGGGTGGGCGGCGGAGGCGCCGACTTCCGGCAGGACGCGCCAGCAGCGGTCGCATTTGATGCCGGAGGCTTTCTCCACCTTGAAGTCCGTCCCGGTACCGTGTCCGGCCTGGGAGACGATGAGGATTTCCTCCCAGAACTCGGCCTTGTAGCCGGCGTCCTCCGGCAAGGAGACCTTGGCCTGCAGGGAGGAACCGATCTCGCCGGACCGGCGCAGCTCCTCGAGCTGCTGGGTAGCAACGGCGCGGCGAAGGCGCAGGGCGGTCCAGCGCTCCGCCAGCGCCGCATCCCGCCATTCCTCCGGCAGCACCGGGAAATCATGCAGATGAATACTATCCACCTCGCTCGGGAAGCGCGACAGCCAGGCCTCCTCCGCCGTGAAGACCAGCACCGGCGCGAGCCAGGCGCAGAGGCAGCGGTGCAGCGCATCCAGCACCGTCCGCGCGCTGCGGCGGCGATGGCTGTCGCGCGCGTCGCAGTAGAGCGCATCCTTGCGGATATCGAAGTAGAAAGCCGAGAGATCGGTGCTGCAGAAGCCGTGGATGTCCGGATAGACGCCGGTCCAGTCATAGTCCTTCGCCGCCTGGCGCAGCCGGCCGTCCAGCTCGGTCAGCCGGTGCAGCACCCAGCGCTCCAGCTCGGGCAGCTCGGCATGGGGCACGCGCTCGGCTTCCTCGAAGCCGTCGAGGTTGCCGAGCAGCCAGCGCAGCGTGTTGCGCAGCCGGCGGTACAGCTCCGCCTGCTGCTTCAGGATTTCCTTGCCGATGCGCAGATCGTCGGAGGTATCGGAATTCATCACCCAGAGCCGCAGGATATCGGCGCCGTATTGCTTGGTCACCTCCTGCGGCGCGGTCACGTTGCCGAGCGACTTCGACATCTTGCGGCCCTGCTCGTCGAGCACGAAGCCATGCGTCAAAATCGCCTTGAAGGGCGCCATGCCATTGGCGCCGATGCTCTCCAGCAGCGAGGAATGGAACCAGCCGCGATGCTGGTCCGAGCCTTCGAGGTAAAGGTCGGCCGGGAAGGACATGCCGCGCGCGGCCAGCACGAAGGCATGGGTCGAGCCGCTCTCGAACCACACGTCGACGATATCCATCACCTGTTCATAGGCGGCGGGATCGCGCCCATCACCCAGGAAGCGGGCGGCGGCGCCGGGCTGGTACCAGGCATCGGCGCCCTCGGTGGCGAAAGCGGCCAGGATGCGGTCCATCACCGCCGGGTCGCGCAGCGGCTCGCCTGTCTGCTTGTCGACGAAGACCGCGATCGGCACGCCCCAGGCGCGCTGGCGGCTGATGCACCAATCGGGCCGCGCCGCGACCATGCTGCCGATGCGGTTGCGGCCCTGGTCGGGGACGAAATGCGTTTCTGCCAGTGCCGCCAGCGACTTCGCCCGGATCTGGTTGGCATCATCCATGGCGATGAACCACTGTGGCGTGGCGCGGAAGATCACCGGCTTCTTGCTGCGCCAGCTATGCGGGTAGCTGTGGTTCAGCTTGGACTTCGCCACCAGCGTCCCGGCGGCTTCCAGCGCGGCATAGATCGCATCATGCGCCTTGAAGACGTGCAGCCCCTCGAAGCCCGGCGCCCAATGGGTGAAGGTGCCGTCGTCGGCCACGGTTTCCGGCACCGGCAGGGCGTGGGTGCGGCCGAGGTTGAAGTCGTCCTCGCCATGGCTGGGGGCGATGTGGACGAAGCCGGTGCCGGCCTCCGTGGTGACGAAATCGCCGGGCAGCAAAGGCACCGAAAACTCGTACCCTTCGAGGCCATTCGGCCAGCCGCTTAGCGGGTGTTTTGCCGCGGCACCCTTAAGCTCGTCCCCTTTCAGAATGCGCTTGACCGTATGCGCACTGAGCTTCGCGTCTTTCTCGAATTGCGGCAGCAGCGCCAGCGCGACGAGCAGGAATTCGCCAGGGACCAAGTAAGAGCCCTCGCCTACGCCCTCGACATGCACCAGCGCATAATCGATCTCCGGCCCATAGGCGACGGCACGGTTGGCCGGGATGGTCCAGGGCGTGGTGGTCCAGATCACCACGCTGGCGCCGAACAAATCGGCCGGTGCCGCCAGCAGGCGGAACCTTGCCCAGAGCGTCGGCGAGACATGGTCGTGGTACTCGATCTCGGCCTCGGCCAGCGCGGTCTTCTCGACCGGGCTCCACATCACCGGCCGCAGCCCGCGGTAGAGCGATCCATTCATCAGGAACTTGCCGATCTCGCCGGCGATCAGCGCCTCGGAGGGGAAGTCCATGGTCGCGTAGCGCCGCGCCCAGTCGCCGGCGACGCCGAGACGAATGAACTCCTCCCGCTGCACGTCGAGCCATTGCGCGGCATAGGCGCGGCACTCGGCGCGGAATTCCAGCACCGGGACGTCGTCCTTCTTGCGGCCGCCCTGGTACTTGCCCTTCGGGTTGCGGTACTCCTCCTCGATCTTCCACTCGATCGGCAGGCCGTGGCAGTCCCAGCCC
>JAQGIA010000111.1 GCA_028291445.1 Belnapia sp. | reverse complement strand
CATAGGGCGTGCCGGCCTGCTTCAGCCGCGCCTCGATCAGCGCCAGCATCGAGGTGAACTGCGAGAACACCAGCACACGCCGACCCTCGCCGAGCAGCACCTCGAGCAGTTCCATCAGCCGGTCGAGTTTAGCGGATCCGGCCTTCTTCGCCGAGGCCATCTTCAGGAGCCGTGGATCGCAGCAAGCCTGCCGCATCTTCAGGAGCGCGTCGAGAATGATGATGCCGGATCGTGCCAGCCCGCGCTCGGCGATGGCGGCCTGCACCTTGGCGTGCATGGCGACGCGGATCGCCTCGTAGATGGCGCGTTGCGGCGGCTCCAGCTCGACCGGCTCCAGGATCTCGGTCTTCGGCGGCAGATCCTGCGCCACCTCCTGCTTGGTACGGCGCAGCAGGAAGGGGCGCACGCGCCGTGCCAGCATCGCCTGCCGCTCGGTGTCGCCGTGCTTCTCGATCGGCGTGCGATAGCGGCTGCGGAAGGCCGAAGGGCTGCCGAGGAAGCCGGGCGAGAGAAAGTCGAACAGCGACCACAATTCGCCGAGGTGGTTCTGCAGCGGCGTGCCGGACAGGCAGAGCCGCTGCCGTGCCTTGAGGCGGAGCGCCTGGCGCGTGGTTTCGGCGTTCGGGTTCTTGATGGTCTGTGCCTCGTCCAGCACCACCACGTGCCAGTCCTGCGCGGTCAGCACCGCATGGTCGCGGCCGAGCAGGGGGTAGGTGGTGATGACCAGATAATGGCGCGGGATGTCGGCAAAGCGCTGCTTGCGCAACGGGCCATGCAGCGGCAGCACGTTCAGCGAGGGGCTGAAGCGCTCCGCCTCGCGCAGCCAGTTCGGCACCAGACTGGTCGGGCAGACCACCAGCGCCGGTCGGTCGAGCCGCCCCGCCGTCTGCTCCACCACGAGATGAGCCAGGGTCTGCACCGTCTTACCAAGACCCATGTCGTCGGCCAGCACGCCGCCGAGCCCGGCGCCGCGCAGGAACTGCAGCCAAGCGACGCCCTGCGCCTGATAGGGCCGCAGCGTGCCGGCAAAACTCTCAGGCAGCGGCACCGGCGGGATAGCACCGCCGGCCTCGCGCAACTGCCGCCCGAGCTGCCGCAGTGCCTCGCCCCCCTGCAACGCAAGGCCCGACCGCTCCTCCAGCCAGGCGAGATCGGCGGCCTCGGTGCGCAGGAAGCCGAAGCGCCCGCCTGCACCCTCGCCCTCCGGCTCGGTGCGGCCGGCGAACAGCTCGACCAATGCGGCCAGGATCGGCACCACCTGCCGTGCCGGCAGCGTCAGCAGCCTTCCGTCCGGTAGCGGCAGCAATACCGGCGCGTCGTCCTCGGTCTCCTCTGCCTCGGCTGCGATCAGCTCCGTCGCCTCACCGCTGGCGATCAGACGAACCAGGGCCGGCACCAGGTCGACCGGCTGGCCCTCGACCATCACCCCGAGATGCAGCTCGAACCAGTCGATGCCCGAGCCTTCCTCGATCTGCCCGGTGATGCCGCCATCCGGCTCGACCAAGCGGATCGGAAAATCGGCGGCGATCTCCACCGTCCAGCCCTCAGCGCGCAGGTCCGGGATGTCGTCGAGCAGGATGTCGAGCCAGTCGGCCTCGTCCGGTTCGGTGCCCAGCAGGAAGTCGTCGCTCCGCCGTGCGAAGGCTGCCGCGCCAGCATAGCCGAGCAACTGCTGCGCGACATCGCGGGCAGTCAGGAAGCCGATCTCCTCCAGCCGCTCCACCGCCTGCCGCTCGCCCGCCGTGTCACGCTGCACGCGGTAGGGCCGGTCCTCCCGCACCACGATGGGGGCGGAAGTCCGGTCGGAGACCGCCACAGTGACGGGACCGTAGCCGAAGGCGAGCCGGGCCACCGGCACCTCGCTCGGCAGGTCGGGCAGGAAGGCGAAGCCGCGACGATGCGCGGTCAGGTCGAAGGGCAGCGGCGCCAGCATGAGCCTCAGATGCGGCCGCACCGGGCCGCGCAGCGTCTCGGGCTGCGGCAGATCCGCCGGCACCGGCAGGGACGGCGCCTTTGTCCGGCGCGTCAGCTCGGCCGCCACCTTCGGGGCGAGCGCCAGCGGCACCGGCGGCGCGGCGAGGAGACGTCCGGCGAGGGGTGCCGGAAGTCCGGTCTCCGCTGGTCCGGCCAAGCCCACCGCCGGATCGACATACCAGGGCTCAGGCAGGCCGATGGCGATCGGAGCCTGGCCAGGCGCTCGGTCCGGATGGTCCACGGTCGGGTCCAGTTCCAGCGTCGCGCGCTGGGAGCCGTCCTCCTGCACCGTCCAGGCGATACGGCCGGGGCGAGGCGGACCCTCCGCAAGGGCGGGCCCTTCGAGCGTGCCCCAGCGCGCGTGCCCGGTCGCCAGCACACGACGCAGCAGGTCGGCCGGCTCCTCGTCGGCCGAGATCAGTCCGGTGGCCGGCCCGCGCCGCGCCACCCGAGCCAGGATGACGCGGTCCGCGCTCCGCAGGTGCCGCGGTGGCGCCTCCGGCCGGTAGCTTTGCAGGGGATAGCCGACGCCGGGCGTGCCGTCCTTGCGCAGCCGCGCCGAAACGCAGGCGAGGCCGAGCGTCGGCGCACCACGCGGCGCCTCGGCGCGCGTCAGCACGTAGAACATCCGCTGCTGGCCCTGCGGCGCAGCGCGGTCGGCGGCGCCCTCCTCCTCGGGGTCGAGGGTGCCGAGCCAGGCCGCCAGATCGGCAGGCAGTGCCGGATCGGTCGGCGGCGGGCCCGGCAGCAGGGCCGGAAGGTTGGGCTGGCCTGGCGACGATGCCCCGTGCCCCCGCGGCGGCAGTGCCGGGCCGGTCGGGGCCGCAGGCTGTTCCCGCCGTTGCCGCAGCGCCAGCAGCACGGCGACCACATGCTTGCAGTTCTGCCGCGTCCCGCAGGTGCACCGGCCGTAGAAGGCGTTGCCTGGACCGCGAGGATCAAACAACTCGATGCTCGAACTATACGACTTGCTGGGGAGGTCCATGACGACGGCGCTGATCCGGCGACCGTCGTTGGACACCATGATCGAGCGGACGCGGCCCAGTTCCGCCAGATGCCGGCCGGACTCGAAGCTGGCCCGCCGCGACACAGTCCGCAGGATCGCGGCGTCATCGGGCAGCAGGCCGGCAGCGACGTCGGGGGAGCGAGAGGGGGCAAGAGCACGACGGGAGGACATCGCCGTCAATGTGGTGGCCTGCACCGATCGGGTCCAGTCCGAACCGCCGGTGGCCGGGACATGGCTACTGCGAGGCTGCGCGGCGTAGTCCGCCAGAGCCGGTCGCCAGTCGCCGGTCGCCGGTCGCCGGAGGAGCCGAAAGGCCCGGAGGTGTGGGCGCTCGCGGTGCTCAAGATCGGGAATTCGTCCATGACGGCCGGAGAAATCGGCTTGCGGTCTGGCCGCCAATGGTGATGGGCAACCTGCGGGTTCTCGCCCTCAGCCGGGTGCCACCTTGCAGCAGTTGCCGTTCTTCTCATGGAGAAGCCTGCTCGGAATGCCGAAGAAGCCCGGATCCCGCCACAGGAAGGAGCTCCCAGGCCGGCAATGCGCCGCGCTGCCGCTCGCAGTACAAGATGGCGAGACGCAGGTCATGCGGGTGACCAGTCGGCGGACGGCCCGCTGGGTGCCGAAGGATGGGAGGAGCCGGGCTCGACCCCGCACGAGCAGGCCGCCAGGGGCGTGTTCGAGGAGACTGCTTTAATCGGGCTTGATGCCGCTGGCGCGGACCACTTGGCCCCAGACCTCGATCTCCGAGGCCAGCAGCTTGTGCAGCGCCGCGCCGTCGCCCTGCATCAGCACCACGCCCTGCTGGGTAACGCGCTCGCCCAGGGTCGGGTCCTCCAGCGTGGCACGCAGCGCGGCATAGAGCCGTTGCTGGACCGGCTCGGGCGTGCCGGGCGGGGCGAACAGGCCCTGCCACAGCACTCCGGCACAGCCGGGGAAGGTCTCGGCCACCGAAGGCAGGTCGGGCAGGGTCGGCAGCCGCTCCGGCGCCGAGATGGCGACCAGCCGGGCGGTGCCGTCGCTCAGCAGCGGCGCGATATCGTGCGGCGATGCGTAGAACAGCTGGATGCGGTCGGCCCGCAGGTCCAGCAGCGCCGGGCCGGCGCCGCGATAGGGCACGTGCTCGATCCGCATCCCGGCCTTCTGCAGCAGCAATTCCGTCAGCAGGTGGTTGACCGAACCATTGCCCGAGCTGCCGTAGTTCAGCTTGCCGGGATTGGCCTTGGCATAGGCGACAAGCCCGGCCAGATCCTGCACCGGGACCGAGCGCTGCACCGCCATGGCGAAGGGGCTGTAATAGACCAGCCCGATCGGCTGCAGTTCCTTCAGCGGGTCGCGCGGGGTGCTGCCGGGTTGCAGGGCCGGGTTGATGGCGAGGCTGTTGGTGCCGATCAGCAGCGTATAGCCATCCGGCCGCGCCTGGGCGACGTAGGTGGAGGCGATCGAGGTGCCGCCGCCGCTGCGGTTCTCCACCACCACGGTCTGGCCCAATTCGCGGCCCAGCCGCTCGGCGACCATCCGCACCATCACGTCGGTCAGGCCGCCGGGGGCATAGCCGATGATCAAGGAGATCGGCCGGTTGGGCCAGTTTGGCTGGGCCATGGCGGGCGCCGCGGCCAGGGTGAGGCCGGCCTGCACCAGGCGGCGGCGTGTCGGGGTGGCGGCAAGTGTCATCAGAGGCCTTTCCGGCGCGGCATGCCTGGGCGTGACATCGGCTGATGCCCCGCCCTTGGAGGTCATTATAGCGGACAACGAGGCCCCCGGCGGGAGGGCAGGTGGCCCCGCTCCGGTCGCCGCAGGGCCCTGGGATCGGGCCGTCAGCTCCCCGGCACGCCCTTGCTGGTGCTGTATTCGAAATGCAGCGCCGCGCCGGGAAAGACCCGGGGGTGGATGGCATGCGCCGCCATCGCCGCCTCGGAGAAGCCCTGCAGGATCAGCTTCAGCTTGCCGGGATAGGTGGCGATGTCGCCGATGGCATGCACGCCGGGCAGGCTGGTCTCGCAG
>JAQGIA010000048.1 GCA_028291445.1 Belnapia sp. | reverse complement strand
CTCCCGCCGGCCGTCATGCTACCACAAAACCTGGGCCGGGGTAGCAGTTGCCGCCGCATGGTCCACCCAGGCGCGTGGACCGGACGCCTGGGTTTCGGGGCTTGCGATCGGGTGCCTGGACCAGGTGACCGGGCTGGGCGCCCGGATTTGACACTTGGTCCAGGCGCCTGGGTCAGCCGCTCGCTAGCGCCACTTCGGTTCCATCGGCCCGCTTGAAGCGGGCGACCAGCCGGGCACGCGGGCTGTGACGAACCTTCAGCACCTCCTCCAGGCCACGCTCGGCAAGGCCGGCGCGCGCCACATCGGCCTCCGGATGCTCGGCTTCCAGGTGCAGCAGGCGGACATGGCTGTCGGGGAGCCGGGAGGAGGCCCTCTCGCCCTGCCACTGGATCAAGGCCGGGATCAGGTTGTCCATGTCCTGATTCTGCGGTGGGAAGGCCATGCGCCAGGCGAGGTCGCCGCGGGTCATCGCCTTGATCTCCCCGGCCCGTGGCCCGAGGCGGGCGGCCATCGCATCCAGCACCGGGGTCCGGGCAACCCAGCCGATCAGGCAGGGCCCGGCCTCCAGCATCAGCGCCACCGCCGGGTCGTCGAGGTCGAACAGCCGGGGATGCGGCGGGGTGGGCTGTGCCGGATCCGGGGCGATCACCTCCAGGTAGCAGGCACGGCCAAGGCCGAGCAGCATGTTGTGGGTGCCGAAGCCGGCATGGACGCCGCCCGGCCGCGGCTTCACTCCCAGGTGCTGCTCGACATAGGCGGCGCCTTCCTCGAGCGTGCGCGCGCCCAGCACGATATGGTCGATCTCGGCCATGGAATTTCCTCTGCTCGCGGCCCGGTTCAGCGGGCGGCGAATTGCGTCTTGCCGAACATCACCTCGCGCTCCGCGTCGGTCATGGTGCCGCGGCGCTGGTTCTCGGCCAGCACCTCGACCCCACGCTGCACCGCCGGGCGCGCGGCGATGGCATCATGCCAACGCAGCACATGGGGATACTGCGCCAGATCGATGTTCCGCCGCTCGGCATTGCGGATCCAGGGGAAGGTGCAGATGTCGGCGATCGAATAATCCGGTCCGGCGAGATAGGCGCTCTCGGACAGCCGCTTGTCCAGCACGCGGTGCAGCCGGGCCACCTCGTTGGTGTAGCGCTCGATGGCGTAGGGCAGCTTCTCGGTCGCGTAATTGGCGAAGTGGTTGAACTGGCCGAACATCGGCCCGACGCCGCCCATCTGGAACATCAGCCATTGCAGGCAGGTGTAGCGGGTGGCCGGATCGGCCGGCCAGAGCGCCGAGCCGGCCTTCTCCGCCAGATAGATCAGGATGGCGGCGCTTTCGAACAGCTGCAGCGGCTGGCCGCCCGGACCCTCCGGATCGATGATCGCCGGGATGCGGTGGTTCGGGGTGATGGCCAGGAATTCCGGCTTGAACTGGTCGCCCTTGCCGATCGCGACCGGCACGACCGTATAGGGCAGGCCGAGCTCCTCCAGCAGGATATGCACCTTGTGGCCATTCGGCGTGGGCCAGGTCCAGACCTGGATGGGTGCGGGCATGCGGCGTCTCCTCCTGCTCGGCGGCAGGGTCCGCCCGGCGGCGGGGATTGGCAACCATCCGCGCGTCGGACCGGGCCGTTCGCCGGACCATGGCCGGCTACGCGCCGTCCGCCATGGCAGCGCGGCCTGCGGCGCATGGGACGTGCACGATGCTACGCCGGCGATGCCACGACATCGGGTGCCGGCACCGGGCCGGCACCCCCATCGGTCAGGCCCGGTCGCTCAGGCCCGGTCGTTCAGGCATTGCCGTTGAGATAGGCCATCGCCGCCTGCACGCCGCCCGCCTTGTGCGGCACCCCGGCCGCGGCGAGGCCCATCTCGACCCCGCCCAGCGCGCCCACCAGCGACAGCGGCCCGAAATCGCCGAGATGCCCGATGCGGAAGACCCGGTCGTTCAGCCGGCCGAGCCCATTGCCGAGCGACATGTTGAACTTCTCCAGGATCACCCCGCGCAGCGCATTGGCGCCATGGCCCTCCGGCAGCCGCACCGCGGTCAGGGCGGAGGAATAGTGGCGCGGGTCCTCGCACTGCACTTGGAGCCCCCAGTGCCTGACCGCGCGGCGGGTCGCCTCGGCGAAGCGGTCGTGTCGGGCGAAGACATTCTCCAGCCCTTCCTCGGCCAGCATGTCGAGCGCCGCATCCAGCCCGTAGAGCAGGTTGGTCGCCGGGGTATAGGGGAAGTAGCCGGTGGCGTTCGAGGCCAGCATCGGCCGCCAGTCCCAGAAGCTGCGGGTCAGCTTCGCCGTCTCCGCCGCCCGCAGCGCCTTGGCCGAGACCGCGTTGAAGGACAGGCCCGGCGGCAGCATCAGCCCCTTCTGCGAGCCGGCGATGGTGACGTCCACGCCCCATTCATCGTGCCGGTAGTCGATCGAGCCCAGCGAGCTGATGGTATCGACCAGCAGCAGCGCCGGATGGCCGGCGGCATCGATCGCCTGCCGCACCTCGTCGATGCGGGAGGTGCAGCCGGTGCTGGTCTCGTTGTGCACCACGCAGACCGCCTTGATGCCATGCGCCTTGTCCGCGCGCAGCGCCGCCTCGATGGCCGCCACATCCGCGCCGCGCCGCCAATCGGTCTCGATGAGCTCGGGCTTGAGCGCGAGGCGCTCGGCCATCTCCTGCCACAGATGGGCGAACCAGCCTGTCTCGCACATCAGCACCCGGTCGCCGGGCGACAGCGTATTGACCAGCGCCGCTTCCCAGGCGCCGGTGCCGGAGGCGGGGTAGATCACCACCGGGCCCGCAGTCTTGAACACCTGCCGTACCTTCGCCAGCAGCTGCGCGCCGAACTTGCCGAAGTCCGGGCCGCGGTGGTCCATGGTCGGGTTGTCCATGGCCCGCAGCACGCGGTCCGGCACGTTGGTCGGGCCGGGGATCTGCAGGAAATGCCGGCCGGCGCTGGGCGAGGATTGGTAATAGGCCATGGTGCGTCGCTCCCGTGTCGGACCGCTTATGGGCCCGATCCATGCGGTTCCGCCAATGAGAAGGGCTTGTCGGATTGATGAACATTATAGCTCGTACAGGGACAAGGCCCAGGATTAGTCTCGCCCCATGATCGCCGTCACCAGCCCGAAAGACCGTATCGGCGACAGCCGCCTGGCCGAGCGCCTGAAGCGCGAAACCGCCGGCGAGGTCCTGTTCGCCCCCGCCGACCGCGGCCGCTACGCGACGGACGCCAGCATCTACCAGATGGAGCCGGTCGGCGTGCTGGTCCCCCGTAGCATCGCCGATGTCGAGGCGGCGATGAGCCTTTGCCGCGCCGAGGGCATCCCCGTCCTGCCGCGCGGCGGCGGCACCAGCCAATGCGGCCAGACGGTGAACCGGGCGCTGGTGATCGATTGCACGAAATACCTGCGCAACGTGCTGAAGGTGGAGGGCGATACCGCGACGGTGCAGCCCGGCATCACCCTCGGCGCGCTGAACGCGGCGCTGGCGAAGGAGAAGAAATTCTTCCCCGTCGATCCCTCGACCTGGCAGCGCTGCACCATCGGCGGCATGGCGGCGAACAACAGCTGCGGCAGCAAGTCGATCCGCTACGGGTTGATGGCCGACAACGTGCTCGGTATCGATGCGCTGCTGGCCGATGGCACGCGCTTCGACTTCGGCGAGCTGCCGGACAACCTCGGTGGCGGCGTGCCGGCCGGGATCGCCGACCTCATCCAGTCGCTGCGGGCGCTCGGCGTGCGGGAGGCCGCCGAGATCGCCGCGCGCTTCCCCGACCAGCTCCGCCGGGTCGGCGGCTACAACCTCGCGGCGCTGACCCCGGCCGCCCGTGCCGCCGGCCGCGGCAACCTGGCGCGGCTGCTGGTCGGCTCGGAGGGCACGCTGGCCTTCTCGGCCGCGCTCGACCTCAAGCTCTGGCCGGTGAAACCGCGCAAGGTGCTGGGCATCTGCCAGTTCCCCAGCTTCCGCAAGGCGATGGAAGCCTCGCAGCACCTGGTCACGCTCGACCCCGAGGCGGTGGAGCTGGTCGACCGGACGATGATCGACCTCGGCCGCTCGATCCAGATGTATCGCGCCACCATCGACCGCATCCTGATCGGGGAGCCGGACAGCCTGCTGATCGTCGAGTTCCACGGCCATGAGGATGCGCCGCTGCTGCGCTCCCTCGATGCACTCGATGTGATGATGGCCGACCTCGGCCATCCCGGTCAGGTGGTGCGGGTGGTCGAGCCCGGCTTCCAGGCCGCCATCGCCGAGGTGCGCGAGGCCGGGCTCAACATCATGATGAGCATGAAGGGCGACGGGAAGCCGGTGTCGTTCATCGAGGATTGTGCCGTCGCGCTGCCCGACCTCGCCGACTACACCGAACGGC
>JAQGIA010000008.1 GCA_028291445.1 Belnapia sp. | reverse complement strand
TCAATGCATCAAGTTCGGCCGCAAGGCGGGGCAGTCGATCGAGCTGGCCTTCGGCGAAGCGGGCCTCGATCGCTATGTCCTTGCCGTCGATGCGGCCAAGCGCGGCCAGGCCCTCGCACAGCGCCGTGTGGTTCGGGTGCGAGGCATCGCCGGTCAGGAGCACCCCGATCCGCGCCGCGGAATCTGCCATGGGCATGGCCACGCGATACGCTGCTCGCGCCGCCCTTACTCCACCTTGACGCCAGCCGCCCGCACCACCCGGCCCCACTTCTCGGTCTCCTCGGCAATTAGGCTCCCGAGATCGGCCGGCGTGCCCGGCATGGGTGTCGCGCCGAGGCTGGCGAACTGCGCCACCAACCCGGGGTCGGCGAGACCGGCATTGATCTCGCGGTTCAGCCGCTCCACGACCTCGGGGGGCGTGCTTCGAGGTGTACCGACGCCATACCACGAACTCGCCGCATAGCCAGGCAGAACGTCGGCCAGCATCGGGATGTCAGCCAGCGCCTCCGAACGGGCAGAGGTCGTGACCGCCAGCGCGCGCAGCCCGCCCCCGCGGATATGCCCGAGTGCGGATGGCACCGCGTCGAACATCACCTGCACGGACTGGCCGCCGAGCAGGTCGGCCAGGGCCGGCCCCGATCCCCGGTACGGCACGTGGAGGAGGTCGACGCCGGCCATCATCTTGAACAGCTCGCCCGCGACGTGCTGCGGCGTGCCGATGCCCGCGGACGCCATGGCAATCGGGCGGGACTTGCTCCTTGCGTGCGCGATGAACTCAGGAACCGTCGACGCCGGGACCGAGGGGTGCACCACCATTACGAGTGGCACCCGCACGAGGCCGGCGACGGGCGCGATATCACGGGCGAAGTCGAAGGGCAGCCGCTCGTAGAGCGCCCCGTTGATGGTGTTCACCGGGCCGCAAATCAGCAGCGTGTGCCCGTCGGGCGCAGCCCTGACGACGGTCTCGGTACCGAGGTTGCCGCCCGCGCCCGGGCGATTCTCAACGAGGACGGGCTGGCCGAGCCGCGGCGTGAGCCACTGGCTCAGGATGCGCGCGACGATGTCCATGGGGCCACCGGCGGCGAAGCCGATCACGATGCGAACCGGGCGCGCGGGGTAGGCCTCGGCGAGGGCGGCGCGCGGAAGCATCAGAGGGGAGGTGCAGGCGGCGGCTGCGCCCTGCAGGAGGGTCCGGCGGAGCAGGTGCATGGTGTGGCTCCTCGCGTCCCAGTGGTCCGCCGGCGGAAGTGCCGCGGCAATGCCGACCCTGGGTGACGCCATGGATAGCAATCGCCCGGCAGATGAGCCACAATGGGTTAGCGCCGAAATCCATACACACGGTATATGGCATGGAGCTCCGCCACCTCCGCCACCTCCGCTACTTCGTCGCCGTCGCCGAGGAGGGGCACATCACCCGCGCCGCCGAGCGGCTCGGCATCCAGCAGCCCCCGCTCAGCCACCAGATCCGGGCGCTCGAGCGCGAACTCGAGGTGCAGCTGTTCCGCCGCTTGCCGCGAGGGGTCGAACTGACCGAAGCGGGCCGCAGCTTCCTCGGAGATGCGCGCGCCGCCCTCGCGCGCGTGGTCCAGGGTGTCGAGGCGGCGCGGCGTGCCGCCCGGGGCGAGCAGGGCCATCTGCGGCTCGCCCTGCCACCCACGGCACCGTTCCACCCCTTCGTGCCGCAAGTCATCCGTGCCTTCCGCGAGGCCTGGCCGCTGGTCTCGGTCACGATGGAGGAGAGCCTCCGGACGGAAACCCTCGAGCGGTTGCGGGGCGGGCAGTTGGACGTCGCCTTCCTGCGCGCGTCGATTGCCGCGCCGGAAGGGCTCGTCGTGCATCCCTTGCTGGACGAGCCAATGGTGGCCGCGCTGCCGAGCAGGCACCCCCTAGCCGGGAACGGGGGCGGCCACGATGCGTCAATGCCCCTGCGCGCACTCGCCGGCGAGACCTTCATCGCTTACGCGCGCGATCAGGGGCCGGCACTGTACGAGGCGATGATCGCGGCGTGCCTCCAGGCAGGCTTCAGCCCGCGCCTCGGTCAGGAGGCGCCGCGCATCAGCACCGCGCTGAGCCTCGTGGCCACGGGCTTTGGTGTCACCCTGGTGCCGGCGTCCATGCGGCGCATGGCGCTGGAGGGCGTGACCTATCGGGACCTGGAGGGCGCTGCCGGGGCGAAGGCCTTTCTCAGCATTGCAGCGCGCCGCGACGACGCGTCGGCCACGGTCAGGCAGTTCGTGGCCTTGGTCCGGCGCGCGGCACGGGATGATGCGCAACGATGAGGAATCAGCCGGAGCAGACGTCCGGCCGCTCAGCGCCGCCGCAGGATTTCGCTCGATGTCAGGCCCGGCGCACTCATGTCCGCTCGCCTCCTGAACCGGACCTCGCCGGGTCGGGCCTGAAGGTCCGAGAAGGGTCGACAGCGGCCGGGAGGCGAACGTCCGTTTCGACAGCCCGCGTGTTTCCAAGCGGACAGGCCGCTTTCGGCCAAAACCGGACTTCACTCCCCTTGCACCGAAATTCCAAGCTGAGCCGAAAGCGGCTATGGCGCGGTGGGTACCAAGCGTCAGGTGCGGGCCACTGGCCTCTACCAGCATCGTCGCTGTCGTAGCATTGAAAGGTCTGGTTCGATAATCCGCGCGTTATCGAACCTTACTCACCAGTCGCTAGCATAGGCGACACTTGGCGCCCGGAAGAATGACTGGACCAGCTCGGGTGCAGCCTTGATGGCTGCCGACTGCGCATCAAACTTGTCGCGCAGTCGTTCGCCTACTTCGCAGTCCCACACTCACTTCACTGCCAGCATCCAAAGGGTTTCAAGGGCACCGTCAAGTTGAGCGGGACTTGGCGGGTCGACTCCGGTCCGGTAGACGGCCGGAATGAGCCCACCAGCCGCCAAGTCCCCCTATGCCGGCCATCGCTTCCCAGCCAAAGTGATCAGCCAGGCAGTGTGGCTGTACTTCCGCTTCCCGCTTGGCCTGCGCATGGTCGAGGAGGTGCTGGCGGCACGCGGCATCGTGGTCAGCCATGAGACCATCCGGCAGTGGGCGCTCAAGTTCGGCCAGGAGTTCGCCAACCGGATCCGGCGGCGACTGCCTTGCGCCGGCGACAAGTGGCACCTTGATGAGGTCGTCATCAAGATCGGCGGGGTGAAGCACTGGCTCTGGCGTGCCGTGGATCAGACCGGGATGGTGCTCGACGTGCTGGTCCAGAGCCGGCGCGACAAGCAGGCGGCGAAGCGCCTGCTGCGCAAGTTGCTGAAGCGGCAGTGCCGAGCACCTCGCGTCATGATCACCGATAAGCTCCCGAGCTACGGGCAGCCAAGCGGGAGGTGATGCCCGGTGTTGAGCACCGTAAGCACAAAGGCCTGAACAACCGGGCAGAACTCGCACCAGCCGACGCGAAGACGAGAGCGGCAGATGAAGCGCTTCAAGTCAGCGCGGCAGGCACAGCGTTTCCTCTCCGCCCACGACCAAATCGCTAACCTCTTCCATCTCCGTCGCGACCACATCTCCGCCAGCGAGTATCGAGCCGCAAGGGCACGTGCGTTCGAAGCGTGGGCCGACATCAGCGGGCTTGCCGCCGCAGCCTGAACTCCGCTCCCGCATTGCCCTCGGCCAGCCAACGCGGTCAGACTTGGGCCAACAACTTGACGGTGCCAGCCTGGGTACGAATCCGCGAGTATCGGAAGGCAAGCCGGCAATCATAACCGAGATCGAAATGTTTCGGTGACTCAATAATGTTCTGCCTGCACGCCACAGTTGAATTTTTAATAAGGCAGAAACTATTTCGTAGAATGTATCCGGCGTTTTCTGCACTGAGCATCAGGAAAGGCTGACCATGCCGGATCTTGCCGCAACCGACACAACCGTGTTGGTGGATAGCGCATTCTACTTCCGCAACCATCCCGAGGCGGCCGCCACCGGGCTCAGCGCCGCGCAGCACTATGATACGGTCGGCTGGCAGCTCGGCTACAACCCCAGCCCGTACTTCGAGACCTCGGCCTATCTCGCCGCCAATGCGGATGTCCTCGCGGCGGGCCAGAACCCGCTCACGCATTACCTCGACCATGGCTGGCATGAGGGCCGCAGCGCCTCGCCGCTGTTCGATGGCGCCTGGTACCTGGCCCACAACCCCGATGTGGCCGCGGCGGGCATCGACCCGCTGACGCATTTCGTCGAATTCGGCGCGGCCGAGGGGCGCGACCCCAACCCGTTCTTCTCGATCGCCGAATACCGCGCGGCCTATCCGGACGTGGTGGCCTCCGGCATGAATCCGCTGGCCCATTACGCCGAATTCGGCTGGCATGAGGGCCGCAACCCGTCGGATGCCTTCGATACCGCCTGGTACCTGCGGGCCAATCCGGATGTCACGGCCTCGGGGGGGAATCCGCTCGAGCATTTCCTCCGCTATGGCCAGGCGGAACACCGCGAGCCCTTGCCGCCGAGCTTAACCGCCACGGCCGTGGATGGCGTCGTCATCTTCGGCGGCACCGCGACCGGCCCCATCACCCTGCAGATGGATGGCGAGGCGGCCAGTTTCAGCCGCATGGAGGTGGTCGTCCATCTGGCGGATTTCGCCGGCATCACCGGCCTGGTCCTGGCCGGGGACGAACTGGCGGGTCCGGGCGAGGCGCTGTCCGGCAAGCTCGTCACCGGCACCGGCGCCGTGACGGTGGAGGGGCTGACGGCGGCGACCGACCTGTCCGGCCTCGATGCCGGGCTGCAGGTCACGGCGCATGTGCCGGCCGATACCGATATCGTCGGCAGCGCCGGCCTGGCGACGGTGGACCGCTTCGAGGTGGCCACGGGCGCCACGCTGACGGTCGGCGTCGCGCAGGCCATGGCCGCGGTCATCAGCGGCGACTACGCGCTGCTGGGGCCGATCGGCAGCCTGGTGGATGGC
>JAQGIA010000622.1 GCA_028291445.1 Belnapia sp. | reverse complement strand
GCTGAAGGCGGAACTGCCGCAGCTCACCCACTTCTCCACCCTGTCGCCGGTACCCGGCTTCCACCGCTGGCTCGACCGGCAACTGGCCTCGCCGCCGGAGGACGGAGTGTTCCGGCCGGAGGAAGCGGCGGTGCTGACCGCGGCCTCGGCCGGGATCGAGGATGCGACCGAGGCCTTCAAGGTCCTGCTGGCCGAGGGCTGGTGGCAGGACCCGGTGCGGGAAGCGGCACTCCGACCGGTGCTGCTGCGGCTGGCCGCCACCTACCTCACCCGGCCGAACAGCGGCATGGGCGGGATCGATCCGGTGGCCCGCTTCCACCTCGGCAACGGGGCGCGGCTGGAACGGGTGAACTGGCTCGGCAATACCTCGCCGCGCGGGCTGCGGGAGAGCCATGGGATCATGGTGAACTACCTCTATGACCGCGAGAGCATCGAGGGGAACCACGAGCGCTTCATCCGTTCCGGCCAGGTGGCCCGCTCGGCCGCGGTCGAGGCGTTGCTGGCGCCGGTGGCGGCACCGAAGCCCGGGCCGTCCGGCCGGCTGACGGCGCGGCTGCCGCGGTTGCTGGGCGGCGAGGAGAAGCCGGTGGTGCGGCCGGGGTAAGGGATCGTCCGGAAGAAAGGCCGGGAGAAGGTTTTCTCCCGGACCCTCATCTATTTCTTTGGGGTGGGCGGGGGGTCCTGGACAGCAATGGTGGGGGTGGGAAGGAAAAGGCATTCCTCCCCGAACCTGGCTGGCCCGCCCGGCCGGAGTGGCTTCCGGCCGGGTTCGGTCTGGTGCATGACTACGCCTGACAGAGCCATCCGACGGGAGAATACGATGCAGGAAGCAACCGGGCCGCAGCCGACCGGCCCCTTGAAGGGCCTTCGGGTGCTGGACCTCACCCGCGTGCTGGCTGGGCCGACCTGCACCCAGATGCTGGGCGACCTCGGCGCCGAGGTCATCAAGATCGAGCGGCCCGAGGCCGGCGACGATACCCGGGGCTTCGCCCCGCCTTTCGTGCCGAATACCCGGGAAAGCGCCTATTTCGTCGGCGTCAACCGCAACAAGAAGTCGGTCACCCTCGATATCTCGAAGCCCGAGGGCCAGGCGATCATCCACCGGCTGCTGGAAAGCTGCGACATCCTGGCGGAGAATTTCAAGGTCGGCGCCCTGGCCAAATACGGCCTGGGCTGGGAGCAACTCGCCCAGAAATACCCGCGGCTGATCTACTGCTCGATCACCGGCTTCGGCCAGACCGGCCCCTATGCGCCGCGGCCCGGCTACGACGCGCTGATCCAGGCGATGGGCGGCGTCATGTCGCTGACCGGGGAGCCGAATGGCTCGCCGCAGAAGGTCGGCGTGCCAGTCGCCGATCTGTTCGCCGGGCTTTATGGCTGCATCGGCATCCTGGCGGCGGTCAATCACCGCAATGGCACGGGGCAGGGGCAGCGGATCGACATCGGCATGCTGGATACGCATGTGGCCTGGCTGGCGAACCAGGGGATGAACTACCTGGCGACCGGCGAGAATCCGCCGCGGCTCGGCAACCAGCACCCGAACATCGCGCCCTACCAGGAATACCCGACCAAGGACGGCTACATCATCCTGGCGGTCGGCAACGACCCGACCTTCGAGCGCTTCTGCAAGGCCAATGGGCTGGAGCACCTGCTGAGCGACGAACGCTTCTCGACCAACCCGAAGCGCGTCGCCAACCGCGCCCTGGTGACCGAGACGCTGACGCCGGTGATGCGGTCGAAGACCACCGACGAATGGATCGGCGTGCTGGAAGCGCTGAAGATCGGCTGCGGCCCGATCAACACGCTGGAACAGGTCTTCGCCGATCCGCATGTCATCGCCCGCGAGATGGTGGTGGAGATGCCGCATGCCTCGGGCGAGATGGTGAAGGTCATCGCCAATCCGGTGAAGCTCTCGGCCACGCCGCCCGACTACCGCAGCGCCGCGCCGGTGCTCGGCCAGCATACGGATGAGATCCTGGGCGGGCTGCTCGGCATGGCGGAAGGCGAGATCGCCGCGCTCAGGGCGAAGGGCATCCTCTAGGCGCCGTCACGGCCGTCGCGACCTGCTCTGGCCGGCGACTTCCATTCGCTGGCCTGGACCGAACGGGGGCCGGCGGATGGCGCCCCCGCCATGCGCCGGCGTTGATGGATGCGGCGCAGGCCGGCCTCGTTACCGCATTCCTCGCCGCGACCGGGGCAGGGCGGTAACGGCTCTGCCGCTGGCGCGTTAGCCGCCGCATGATCCCAGCCCTGACGCCGTTCCACGTCCGCCCGCCCTGGCTCGGGGGCGTCCTGCAGACCTTCCGCGCATTGCGCTGGCCCTTTTCTGTGCGGCTGCCGGCCGGGCATCGGCTCTGGCTGCCGTTGCCGGATGGCGATGCGTTGGCGGCGATGCTGCACCTGCCGGCCGGCGATGTCGCACGGCCGCTGGCGGTGCTGGTGCATGGCATGACCGGCAGCGAGGACGACCCCTATCTGCGGGAGGCCGCCGCCGGGTTGCTGCGGCGCGGCTTTCCAGTGCTGCGGCTGAACCTGCGCGGCAGCCCGCGCAGCCTGGCGCGCAGCACCAGCCACTACCACCTCGGCCGCGACCAGGATCTGGCGGATGCGCTGGCGGTGCTGCCCGAGGCGCTGACCGGGCAGGGGGTGGTGCTGGCCGGCTGGTCGCTCGGCGGGGCGCTGGTGCTGAATCTGCTCGGCCGGTCTGGGGGGGCACCTGGGCCGGTGCTGGCGGCCGCCGCGATCGGCCCACCGCTGCAGCCCGAGCTGGCCTTGCGGGCCATCGACGCCCAGCCGGTGCTGGGCCGGGCGCTGCTGGCGCTCTATCGCCGGGAGGTGCTGGCGGTGCCGGCGACCGACCTGCCGGAGCCGCTGCGCCAGGCGGCCCGCAGTGCCGCCTGGCTGGTGGAATTCGAGGCGACGGTGACGGCGCCGCGCTTCGGCTTCCCCTCCTATGCCGTCTATGCCGAGATGAGCCGCCCGGCCGCCGCCCTGCCGCGCATCCGGGTGCCGACCCTGGTCATCATGGCCGCCGACGATCCGCTGGTGCCGCTGGCCTCGATGGAGGGGATCGACTGGGCGGCCTGCCCGGCGGTGGCGCCGCTTGCCGTTGCCGGCGGCGGCCATTGCGGCTTCTACGACCGGCGGTCCGAGAGCCTGGCGGTGCGGGCGATCGGCGCCTTCTTCGAAGGGGTGGGCAGGCCGGCGAGCCTCAGTAACCCGGCCGCGGCGTCAGCTCCATGACCACCTGGTCCAGCCCGCCATCGACCAGGATCTCTCCGCCGGTGACATAGCTGGAGCGCGGGCTGGCCAGGAAGATGACGGCATCGGCGATGTCCTGCGGGGTGCCGATGCGGCGCGCCGGCAGCATTGCCTCGCGCCGCTCCTTCACGCCGGGCGCCTGGTAGAAGGTTTCCGACATCGGCGTGCGGATCAGCCCGGGGCTGACGATGTTGCTGCGGATCCCCTCCGGCCCCCATTCCAGCGCGAGCTGGCGGGACAGCATGGCGACCGCCGCCTTGCTCGGGCTATAGCCGCCGCTGCGCGGCTGCGGGTTGGAGGCGGCGACGGAGGCGATATGAACCAGCGCCGCCGGTCGGCCGAGCATCTGCGGCCGGAACGCCTGGGCACACAGCAGGTAGCCGGTGAGGTTCACCGTCAGCAGGGTGTTCCATTCCTCGAGCGGCAGGTTGGCCAGCGGGCCGGCGCGCAGGATGCCGGCGTTGTTCACCAGGATATCGGCCGGACCCAGCTTGTCGGCCGAGGCGCGGGCGGCATCGGCGATGCTGGCTTCGGAACCGGTATCGCAGGTGATGGCGGCGACCCGGCCGCCCAGGGCCGTGAGCTGCTGCTCCAGGGCGCGCAGCCCGTCCTTGTCGCGGTCGAGCAGGGCGACCGCGGCGCCGGCTTCGACGAAGGCGGCGGCGATGGCGCGACCCATGCCACCGGCGGCGCCGGTGACGATCGCGATCCGGTCGGCGAGGCCGAGCCAATCCGTGTTCATTGCCACTCCTCCGGCTTTGAGCGCCCTTGGGCGCGTCCCTTGATGCCGATGAGACGCGGCGCGGGAAGGGCGGTCAAGCGATTAGCGGTTGCGCAACACCTCGGCCGCCTCGATGGCGAAATAGGTCAGCACGCCATTGGCCCCGGCCCGCTTGAAGCCGAGCAGGCTTTCCAGCATGGCCCGCTCATGTTCCAGCCAGCCGTTGCGGACGGCGGCCATGATCATCGCGTATTCGCCGGAGACCTGATAGGCGAAGGTCGGCACCCCGAAACGGTCCTTCACCCGGCGGACGATATCGAGGTAGGGCATGCCGGGCTTGACCATGACCATGTCGGCGCCCTCGGCCAGGTCGAGCGCCACCTCGCGCAGCGCCTCATCGGAATTGGCTGGGTCCATCTGGTAGGTCTTCTTGTCGCCGCGCAGGGCCTTGCCGCTGCCCACCGCATCGCGGAAGGGGCCGTAGAATGCGGAGGCGTATTTGGCCGCATAGGACATGATCCGCGTGTCGATCAGCCCCTGCGCATCGAGCGCGGCGCGGATGGCGCCGATGCGGCCATCCATCATGTCGGAGGGGGCGATGACGTCGATGCCGGCGGCGGCCTGGTTGATCGCCTGGGTCACCAGCACCGAGACGCTGTCGTCGTTGTGGACGTATTCACCGGTCCGCGTATCGCGGATCACCCCGTCATGGCCATGGTCGGTATAGGGGTCGAGCGCCACGTCGCCGACCAGCCCGACCTCGGGGAATTCGCGCTTCAGCAGGCGGGCGGCGCGGCAGATGAGGTTCTCCGGGTTGAGCGCCTCGGTGCCCTCGGCGTCCTTCAGCTCCGGCGGGGTCATCGGGAAGATGGCGACGGCGGGGATGCCGAGCCTGGCCGCCTTCTCCACATGCGCCGCCAGCCGGTCGATCGAGACGCGGACGACGCCGGGCATGGAGCCGACATCGGTGATCTCGCCCTCGCCCTCGCGGACGAAGATCGGCCAGATCAGGTCGTCGACCGTGAGGGTGTTCTCGGCATTCAGCCGGCGGGTCCAGGCATCCCGCCGGTTGCGCCGCATGCGGGTGGCGGGGAAGGCGCCGACCGGATGTCCGATGGTCATGCGGCCTCCAGCGTCGCGGCGTCCAAGGCCTGGGCGAGATCGGCGATGATGTCGTCGATATGTTCGATGCCGATCGAGAGCCGCACGTAGCCGGGGGTGACGCCGGTGGCCAACTGCTCCTCGGCGGAGAGCTGGCTATGCGTGGTGGTGGCGGGGTGGATCGCCAGCGACCTTGCGTCGCCGATGTTGGCGACGTGGTAGAACATGCGCAGCGCATCGATGAAGCGGGCGCCGGCCTCGGCGCCGCCGGCCATCTCGAAGCCCATCAGGCTGCCGTAGCCGCCGGTCAGCGCGGCATCGGCGCGACGCTTGGCTTCGCCGGTCTGCACGCTGGGGTGGATCACCCGGGTCACCTTCGGATGCGCCGCGAGGAAGGCGGCGACCTTCAGCGCATTGGCGCAGTGGCGCTCCATCCGCAGCGGCAGCGTCTCCAGCCCCTGGAGGAACATGAAGGCGTTGAAGGGCGACATGGCGGCGCCGATGTCGCGCAGGATGCAGGTGCGCATCCGCAGGATATAGGCGATGGGGCCGAGCGGCTTGGCCGCCTGCGACCAGACCGCGCCGTGGTAGCTCGGGTCCGGGCTGTTCAGCGTGGGGAAGCGGTCGCCGCCCGCTTCCCAGTCGAAGTTGCCGCCATCGACGACGATGCCGCCGATGCTGGTGCCGTGGCCGCCGATGAACTTGGTCGTGCTGTGCATCACCACCGCGGCGCCGAGGGCGAGCGGCTTGCACAGGATGGGCGCGGCGGTGTTGTCCATGATCAGCGGCACGCCGAGGCGGCGGCCGATGGCGGCGACCTCCGCGATAGGGAATACCTGCAGCTTCGGGTTCGGCAGGGTCTCGGCGTAGTAGAGCCGGGTTCTCGCGTCGGTGGCGCGGGCGAAGCCTTCCGGGTCCGTCGGGT
>JAQGIA010000575.1 GCA_028291445.1 Belnapia sp. | reverse complement strand
CCAATGTCGCGGTGATCGGCGCCCAATGGGGCGACGAGGGCAAGGGCAAGGTGGTCGACTGGCTGGCCAGCCGGGCCGATATCGTCGTGCGCTTCCAGGGCGGCCACAATGCCGGCCATACGCTGGTGGTCGGCGACCAGACCTACAAGCTCAGCCTGCTGCCCTCCGGCGTGGTACGCGGCAAGCTCGGCATCATCGGCAATGGCGTGGTGCTGGACCCGCAGGCGCTGCTGGACGAGATCGCCAAGGTCGCGGCCCAGGGCCTCTCGGTCACGCCCGAAAACCTCCGCATCGCCGAGAATACCCCGCTCATCCTCCCGCTGCACCCGGCGCTGGACAAGGCGCGCGAGGCCGCCCGCGGCGAGGACAAGATCGGCACCACCGGGCGTGGCATCGGCCCGGCCTATGAGGACAAGGTCGGCCGCCGCTCCATCCGCCTGTGCGATCTGGCCGAGCCCGCCACCCTCTCGGCCAAGCTGGATGAGCTGCTGCTGCACCACAACAGCCTGCTGCGCGGCCTCGGCGCCCCGGAATTCGAAAAGCAGGCGCTGCTGGATGGCCTGCTGGCGCTGGCCCCGAAGCTGCTGCCCTTCTCGGAAGCGGTCTGGGAACGGCTGGACGCGACCCGCCACAACGGCCAGCGGGTGCTTTTTGAGGGCGCCCAGGCCGTCATGCTCGACGTCGACCACGGCACCTACCCCTATGTGACCAGCAGCAATACCTGCGCCGGCGCGGCAGCGGCCGGGGCCGGGATCGGCCCGGATGCCATCGGCATGGTGCTCGGCATCGCCAAGGCCTATTCCACCCGGGTCGGCAGCGGGCCTTTCCCGACCGAACTGAAGGATGCCATCGGCCAGGGTCTCGGCGAGCGCGGCCGCGAATTCGGCACCGTCACCGGCCGCCCGCGCCGCTGCGGCTGGTTCGATGCCTGCATGGTTCGCCAGGCGGTGAAGACCGGCGGCATCCAGGGCCTGGCGCTCACCAAGCTCGACGTGCTGGACGGGCTGACCGAACTGAAGATCTGCACCGGCTATACCATCAAGGGCGAGCATATCCGCCGGCTGCCGGCCGCCGCCGGCGCCCAGGCCGCCGCCCAGCCGGTCTATGAGGTGCTGGAAGGCTGGACCATTTCTACCCGCGGCGCTCGCAGCTATGGCGAATTGCCGGCGGCGGCGGTGAAATACGTCCGGCGGATCGAGGAATTGGTCGAGGCCCCGGTGATACTGCTGAGTACCAGCCCGGACCGCGACGATACCATCACCCTGCGCGACCCCTTCGCCGGCTAGCTGAGCATGACTCAGGACCGGGTCTTCGTCGTCACCGACATGGAGGCGAATGGGCTGCGGCCGGGTGAGCATTCCATGCTCAGCTTGGCCTCGGTCGCCATCGCCGAGGCGGATGGCGCCGAGCTTTCCCGCTTTTCCGCCACGCTGGAGCCGCTGCCGGAGCTGACCACCGAGCCGGCCACCATGGCATGGTGGGCCGAGAACCCCGTGGCCTATGCCACCGCGACCCGGGACCCCCGCCCGGCGGCCGCAGTCATCGCCGAGTATGTCGCCTGGGTCCGCGCCCTGCCGGGCCAGGCGGTCTTCGTCGGCCAGCCGCTGATCTTCGACGGCGGCTGGGTCGCCTGGTACCTCTGGCGCTTCGCCGGCCTGCGGTTGTTCCACGGCCCGCGGCCGGGCAAGCCGCTGTTCGAGGGCGGTGGGGTCGATCTCGCCTCGCTGGCGATGGGGGCCACCGGCCGCCGCTATGCCGAGAGCGGCCGCAGCGCCTGGCCTGAGGCATGGTACGGCGACCATGCCCATAGCCATTGCGCGCTGGATGACGCGCTCGGCTATGCCGCCGCGTTGCGCATGCTGCTGGTCGCCGCGCGGCGCTGACGCGGGGCGCCGGGCCAGCGCCCGAGGGCAGGCTAGCCCGGCGCGGTTTGCCGCCGGTGAAGGCAGACCTCAGCGCTTGGCCTGTTCCAGCCCATGCTGCTCGCGCACCGCGTGGAAACGCAGCATCGGCCATTCCTCCTCCGCCCGGTTGCGCCGCCAGTCCGAGCCGAAGAAGGCGACCAATTCGCCGTCGTGATCCTCCCCGGCATCGCGCCGGTTGGCGGTGGCGAAGCGGTCCAGCGCGGATTTATCCGCCGCCTCCACCGGGGTCACCCAGCGCATCATCTGCCAGATGGTGTCGTCGAAGCCGGCGGGGACGCCGTATTCCACCTTCAGCCGGCTCTGCAGCACGTCGAGCTGCAACTGCCCGACCACGCCCACCACCGGGTTGGAGCCATCGAGCGGCCGGAACAATTGCACCACGCCTTCCTCGGCGAGCTGCGACAGCGCGATCTTCAGCTTCTTGGCCAGCATCGGGTCTTCCAGCCGGACATGCCGCAGGATTTCCGGCGCGAAGCTCGGCACGCCACGGAAATTCAGCGCCTCGCCCTCGGTCAGGGTATCGCCGATCCGCAAGGTTCCATGGTTGGCGACGCCGACCACATCCCCCGGCCAGGCTTCCTCCGCCACCTGGCGGTCCTTGGCGAAGAAGAACAGCGGCGCATTGACCGGCACCTGCTTGCCGGTGCGGGTCTGCCGCAGCCGCATCCCCTTCACCAGCTTGCCCGAACAAAGCCGCACGAAGGCGACGCGGTCCCGGTGGTTGGGGTCCATATTGGCCTGGACCTTGAAGACGAAGCCGGTCAGCGCCGGCTCGCCCGGCTCGACCGGCCGGGTATCGGCGTTGCGGGCCTGGGGCGGCGGGGCATAGCGGGCGAGGCCATCCAGCAGATGGCCGATGCCGAAGTCGCGCAGCGCGCTGCCGAAGAACACCGGGGTGAGGGTGCCCTGGCGGAAGGCCTCCAGGTCGAATTCCGGACAGCCGGCCTCGGCGAGGCCGACCTCCTCGGCCAGCGCCGCGGCGCGGGCGGCGCCGACCAGCTTGGCCAGCCTGGGGTCGCCCGGCCCGTCCATGTCGATGGCCGAGCGGTCATCCGCATCCACCGGCAGGAAGTGGCGGTCCAGCATGTCCCAGGTGCCGGCGAATTCGCTGGAACGGCCGACCGGCCAAGCGACCGGGGCGGCATCCAGCGCCAGGGTCTGCTCGATCTCCTCCAGCAATTCGAAGGGCTCGCGCGCCTCGCGGTCCATCTTGTTGATGAAGGTGATGATCGGGATGTCGCGCAGCCGGCAGACCTCGAACAGCTTCTTCGTCTGTGCCTCGATGCCTTTTGCCGCGTCCAGCACCATGACGGCAGCGTCGACGGCCGTGAGGGTCCGGTAGGTGTCCTCGGAGAAATCCTCGTGGCCCGGCGTATCCAGCAGGTTGAAGACCAGCCCGCCGCGCTCGAAGGTCATCACCGAGGTGGCGACCGAAATCCCGCGGTCCTGCTCGATCTTCATCCAATCCGACCGGGTGCGCCGCGCATTGCCCTTGGCGCGCACCGCTCCGGCGAGTTGGATGGCGCCGCCGCGCAGCAGCAGCTTCTCGGTCAGGGTGGTCTTGCCGGCATCGGGGTGGGCGATGATGGCGAAGGTGCGCCGCCGCGCCGCCTCGGTGGCGACCTGGTTCGCTGCCACCGCAACGGAATCGGCCGGAGTAAGGGCGTCCACGGGCTGATCTCTTCTCGGGCCTGGTGGCCTGCTTCCGAAGTCCTGCGGACTTCATTCTCAGGCCACCAGCCATTGTTTTCAGTGGCCTGCCGATGCGCTCCGTTCGCTCGAACTCCAGCGAATTTCGCGGGCAGGACACCAGGATGAACCCGATCTAGTCGTCCAAGGGCGGGAAGACCAGTCCCGCGGTGGACAGCGTGCCCGGCCGGGACAATGTTAGCCGGCGAGGGTGAGGGACATGAGATGGAATTGGGACGCCTCGGGATCTGGTACCCGACCGACCGGCTGGACGCCGGGCAATTGGCCACGCTGGCCCGCGAGGTGGAACGGCTGGGCTACGGCACCTTCTGGTATCCGGAATCCCGTGGCTATGAATCTTTTTCGCTGGCCGCGCACCTGCTGGCCTCGACCACCCGGCTGAACATCGGCAGCTCCATCGCCAATATCTATGCGCGGGATGCCTTCACCGCCCAGCGCGGCATGGCGACGCTGAATGCGCTGAACGGCGGCCGCTTCATCCTCGGCCTCGGCGTCAGCCATATCCCGATGGTCGAGGGGCTGCGGGGCCATCGCTACGACAAGCCGATCCCGGCCATGCGCGCCTATCTCGACGGCATCCAGAACGGCACCACCGAGGCCGATGCTGGAAAAGAATGGCCCATCGCGCTCGCCGCCCTCGGCCCGAAGATGCTGGAGCTGGCAGGCAAGCGCACCCGCGGCGCCGTCCCCTACAACGTGACGCCGGAGCATACCGCCCAGGCGGCGGCCATCCTCGGCCCCGACAAGTGGCTGGCGGTGGAGCAGAAGGTCTGCATCGAGACCGACCTGGCCCGTGCCCGGGCGCTCGGCCGGAAGGAGCTCTCGCGTTACATGGCGCTGCCGAATTACGCCAACAACTGGCTCCGCATCGGCTTCACCGAGGCCGATCTGGCCGATGGCGGCAGCGACCGCTTCATCGATGCCATGGTGCTCTCCGGCGATGCCGCGGCGGTCAAGACCAAGCTCCGCGCCCATTTCACCGCCGGCGCCACCCATCTCTGCATCCAGCCGGTTCATGCCGAGGGCGATTTCGCCGCCCGCGACGCCATGTTCGCCGCGCTGGCGGATACGTAAGGAACGATCATGCTCACCATCGGCTACAAGGCCTCCGCCGAGCAGTTCGCCCCCTCCAAGCTGCTCGACTTCGGCATCCTCGCCGAGCAATCCGGCTTCGACAGCTGCTTCATCTCGGACCACTTCCAGCCCTGGAAGCACACCGATGGCCATGCGCCCTATTCGTTGGCCTGGCTCGGTGCGCTCGGCGCCCGCACCACGAAGCTGGTGATGGGTACCAGCGTGATGACGCCGACCTTCCGCTACCACCCCTCCATCGTCGCCCAGGCCTTCGGCACCCTCGGTGCGATGTTCCCTGGCCGGGTCATCCTCGGCATCGGCACCGGGGAGGGGCTGAACGAGGTCCCCTCCACCGGCGCCGTCTGGCCCGAATTCAAGGAGCGCTTCGCCCGTATGCGGGAGGCCGTGACCCTGATGCGCCAGCTCTGGTCCGAGGAACGCGTGACCTTCGAGGGCACCTATTACCGCACCGAAAAAGCCACCATCTACGACAAGCCCGAACGGATGGTGCCGATCTATGTCGCCGCGGCCGGCGCCCTGGTCGCCAAATACGCCGGCCGCGCCGGCGACGGTTTTATCTGCACCAGCGGCAAGAAGCCGGAGCTCTATACCGAGACGCTGCTGCCGAATGTCGCCGCCGGGCTGGAAGCGGCCGGCAAGCCGAAGCCGGACTACGACCGGATGATCGAGATGAAGGTCTCCTTCGACACCGACAAGCAGCGCGCATTGGAAGACACCCGCCACTGGGCAGCCCTCGCCCTGTCGCCGGAGGAAAAAATGTCGGTCGAGGATCCGGCCGAGATGGAGCGCCTGGCCGATGCGCTGCCGCTCGAACGGGCCGCCAGCCGCTGGATGGTTTCGAACGACCCGGAGGAGCTGGTCGAGCGGATCGGCACCTATGTGGCGCTCGGCTTCAACCATCTGGTCTTCCACGCCCCCGGCCCGGATCAGGCACGCTTCCTGACCCTGTTCGGCGAGCAGGTCGCCCCCTTGCTGCGCCGCCGCTTCGGCTGACCAATGCGCCGGCTTGAACTGCTTGCGCTGCCCGGCCTGCCGATGGTCGCGGCGGGCGATGATCTCGCTGCGCTGATCGAGACCGGCCTGGCGCGCGCCGGGCTGGCGCTGGCTCCCGGCGACGTGCTGGTGCTGGCGCAGAAGATCGTCAGCAAGGCGGAGGGCCGCAGCGTCGCGCTCGCCGATGTCACGCCCACGCCCGAAGCCGAGGCCCTGGCCGCGCGGACCGCCAAGGACCCGCGCTTCGTCCAATTGGTGCTGTCGGAAAGCCAGCGGGTCGTCCGCGCCCGGCCCGGGCTGCTGATCGTCCAGCACCGGCTCGGCTTCGTCTCCGCCAATGCCGGCATCGATCAGTCCAACCTCGGGCAGGAGGGGCATGCGCTGCTGCTGCCGCGCGACCCCGATGCATCGGCGGCGGCGCTGGCCGCCCGGCTCGGCTGCCCAATCGTCATCTCGGACAGCTTCGGCCGGGCCTGGCGCCGCGGCACCGTCGGCGTGGCGATCGGCGCCGCCGGATTGCCCGCGCTGTGGGATCTGCGTGGCCGGCCGGACCTGTTCGGCCGCATCCTGCAAGTGTCCATCAGCGGCTTCGCCGATGAGATCGCCGCCGCGGCCTCGCTGTTGCAGGGCCAGGGCGCCGAGGCGCAGCCGGTGGTGCTGGTCCGCGGCCTGGACTGGGATGCCCCGCCCAATCCCGCCGCTGAACTGATCCGGCCGGAAGCCGAGGACCTGTTCCGATGATCATCGCCCTTTCGGGCGGCATCGGCGGGGCCAAGCTGGCGCTCGGCCTCAGCCATATCCTGCCGCCCGAGGAATTGCTGATCGTCGCCAATACCGGCGACGACTTCGAGCACCTCGGCCTCAGCATCTCTCCCGATATCGACACGCTGACCTATGCCCTGGCCGGGCTCGACAATACCGAGCTGGGCTGGGGGAGGCGCGACGAGACCTGGTCCTTCATGGAGACGCTGGGCAGCATCGGCGGCGAGACCTGGTTCCGCCTCGGCGACCGCGACCTGGCGCTGCATGTCGAACGGACCCGCCGGCTGCGGGCGGGCGAGACGCTGTCGGCCGTCACCGCCGATGTCGCCCGCCGCCTCGGCATCCGGCCGCGCCTGCTGCCGATGAGCGACGACCCGGTCCGTACCCGTATCCGCAGCGACGCCGGCTGGATCGACTTCCAGGACTGGTTCGTCCGCCAGCAGTGCCGTCCGGCCTTCCACGGCCTGGAATTTGCCGGCGTCACCACAGCCCGGCCGCAGCCGGAACTGCTCGCCGCGCTGCGGGCCGGCCCACGCGCCGTGGTGATCTGCCCCTCCAACCCCTTCATCAGCATCGAGCCGATCCTGGCGGTGCCCGGGCTGCGCGCCGCCATCGCGGGGTGCGGCGCTCCAGTCATCGCCGTCTCCCCCATCATCGCCGGGCAGGCGGTGAAGGGCCCGACCGCGACGATGTTCGCGCAATCCGGCGTGGCGCCCAGCGCCGCCGCCGCTGCCGCCCGCTATGCCGATATCCTCACCCATTACCTCATGGAACCCGGCGACGATGCGACCGGCATCGCAGCCCAGGTCAGCCGGGCGCCGAGCCTGATGCGTAGCCTGGAAGACAAGGTCGCGCTCGCCCGCGCCGTGCTGGCCGCGATTTCATGAGTTCCTCGGCATGATCTGGGCCATCCTGCCGGTGAAGGAGCTGGAGGGCGCCAAGCAGCGCCTCTCGCCGCATCTTACGCCCGAGCTGCGCCGCGCCCTGATGCAGGTGATGATCGGCGAGGTGCTGGCGGCGCTGCTCGCCGCGCGCGGCCTCGCCGGGGTGATGCTGGTGACGCTCGACCCCTGGGCCACCGCGCTCGCCTCGCGGCTCGGCGCGCGGGTGGTGACGGAGGGCGCGCGCGATGGCCATACCGGGAGCGTCGTCGCCGGCGCCCGGCTATTGGCCCGCGAAGGCGCCGGTGGCGTGCTGACCATGCCCGGCGATATCCCTGCGGTGACCGCGGCCGAGATCGAGGCCGTGCTTGCGGCGCATGGCACCGCGCCCGCCTTCACCATCGCCCCGGCGCATGACGAACTCGGCTCGAATGCCGTGCTGATGTCGCCGCCGCTGGCGGTGCCGCTGCGCTTCGGGGAGGACAGCTATTTCCCGCACCTGGCCGCCGCCCGTGCCGTGGGGATCGTGCCGCGGGTGGTGGCGCTGCCCGGTATCGGGATGGATATCGACCATCCCGCGGATCTCGCCAGCTTCGTCAGGCTGCCGGAGGCCAAGGGCACCCGGACGCTCGCCTTCCTGCGCGAGAATGGCTTGGCTTAAAGGCCTTACTTAACTTTGACGGAGGCCCGGATTTGGGCAATCGCGGCGGTGCGAAAGATCGAACAGCCGTATGTTCCGAGCGTTCAAAGCTTCGACTTCCTGGCGTTCAGTATCCGACAAATCTAAAAATAGAAGGCTGGTCACGGCAAGTGGCGCCATAACAATTATACCAATATTGTGGTTTTCACGATGTTTCCGTTCCAGAATAAAATCCTTTAGTCTATTTTCGTTTACGGAATATTCTCCTTGTAGATGATCACATGTTAGGAGGTCATCTATCGGTGATAGTTGTGCCACGGGGCGTGCCTGTCGCCCGCCGCAAGCGGTAACGGTGCAAAGGACTAAAAGGGCAATGCTGAAGTTCAAACCGAGCCCGACTAGGAACGCCATCAACACCGCCTATAAAGATTACACTATAGTATCAATTCGAAGCAATTCAGTCAAGCGTCAAGGTCGTTCCTTTGGTGGTTTAGCAATTGTTTGCGCCGCCATTCTGCCTCTCTTGGGTGCATGCGCAACCGGTGCCGATCCCGGTGCAATGAGTGCGCCTGTTTCAGCGGAAACCTTGCTTCCTTCGCTGACCCGGCTACGCCAAACCGTCGTGGTCAGCGCCGTGACTGGCGGCGAAGAAACCAATCCTCTTTGGATGTCACGGATTTCAAGTGCCGATTTTAACGAAGCTCTGCGCCGTAGCCTGCTCGCGCACGCCATGCTTGCAGCAAGCGGAGGCACCTATCGGCTTGAGGCGCAAATGCTTGAGGTCAAGCAGCCGTTCGCGGGCTTCAACATGGAAGTGACGACCACCGTTCGCTATCGCCTGATACCAGCGGCTGGTGGAGATCCTGTATTCGATCGACAGATCGTGGCTGCCTATTCGGCCGATTTCAGTTCGTCATTCTATGGCGTAACACGCTTGCGCCTGGCGAACGAGGGTGCAGTGCGCG
>JAQGIA010000526.1 GCA_028291445.1 Belnapia sp. | reverse complement strand
ATCACCACGCGGTGGCTGCGGGTCAGGCCGAGATTGGTCAGCGCCGTGTTGACGTGGCCGATCTCCTTGGTTTCTTGCGCCAGGGCGGGAGATGCGGCGGCCAGCAGGCCGGCGGCGAACAGGGTGGCGGCGAACAGGCCAGGGATACGCATCGGTCGGCTCCTCGGGATTCTGCGGCAGGACGCGCGGCGGAGAGAATGGTTTCAATCCCCCAACGCAATACCGTCCCGCCGTGGATCGGCTCCGCCCAGCAGCCGCAGCCCATCCGGGCCGCGCTGGATGCGGATGGCATGCAGGCCGGAGTTCATCACCCGCACCTCGACCGGGAAGCCGCGCGCCTCCAGCGCCGGGGCCAGGGCGGCGGCGGCGGTGCCGGCTTCCAGCTCCACCCCGGCGTTCAGCGCGCCGATGCGCGGCAGCGAGACGGCGGCCTGCGGGTCCAGCCCCCAATCCAGCATGGCGACCAGCGTCTGGGCGACATGGCCGATGATGCGCGAGCCGCCGGCCGAGCCGACCACCGCCACCGGCAGGCCATCGGCGCCGAAGACGATGCTGGGCGACATCGATGAGCGCGGCCGCTTGGCCGGGCCGACCCGGTTGGCGACCGGCCTGCCATCCACTTCCGGCACGAAGGAGAAATCGGTCAGCTCGTTGTTCAGCAGGAAGCCGCGGACCATGACCCGGGCGCCGAAGAGGTCCTCGATGGTGGTGGTCAGTGCGACGACATTGCCGGCGGCATCGACGATCGAGAGGTGGCTGGTACCGTTCTCCGGCTGCGGCGGCTGGGAGGCGAGGGGCACGCCGCCCTGCCAGGGCGGATTGCCCGGGCGCGGCACGGCGATGGCGTGGTCGCGGTCCAGCAGTTGGGCGCGCAGCGTCAGGTAGCCGGGGTCGAGCAGCCCGCGCAGCGGCACCGCGACATGGTCGATATCCGCCAGGTAACGGTTGCGGTCGGCAAAGGCGATCCGGCCCGCCTCGGCCAGCAGATGCGCCGCATCCAGCCCGCGCGGGTCGATTTGCAGATCCTGATGCGCCAGCACGCCGAGTATCTGCAGCACGGCGACGCCGCCCGAGCTGGGCGGCGGCATGGAGCAGACGGTGAAGCCACGATAGGGGCCGCAGACCGCATCGCGCCGCACCGGCGCATAGCCGGCCAAATCGTCGGTGGTGAGCAGCCCGGGATTGGCATGGCCGCGCACCGCGCCGGCGATCTCGGCGGCGATCGGGCCGCGGTGCAGCGCATCGGCGCCTTGTTCGGCGATGGCGCGCAAGGTCGCTGCCAGGGCGGGGTTGCGCAGCCGGGCCCCCTCCGCCACCGGCTTGCCATCTGGCAGGAAGTAGCCGCGCGCCGCCGGGTCGCGCCTCAGCCGCTCCGCATCCAGCCCGACCAGGGCGGCAAGGCGGGGGGAGACGGTGAAGCCCGCCTCGGCGGCGGCGATGGCGGGGGTGAACAGGGTGGCCCAGGGCAGCTGGCCATGCGCGCGATGCGCCGCCTCCAGCATGCGGATGGCGCCCGGCACGCCCACGGCGCGGCCGCCGACCGCGGCTTCGAGGAAGGCCATCGGCTGGCCATCCTTCAGGAAGAGCGTCGGCGGGGCAGCGGCGGGCGCGGTTTCCCGCCCGTCCCAGGCGGCCAGGCGGCGGGCGGCGGCATCCCAATGCAGCATGAGAGCGCCGCCGCCGAGGCCGGAGGCCTGCGGCTCCACCAGGGACAGCATGGCTTGGGCGGCGATGGCGGCGTCGATGGCGGCGCCACCGGCCTGCAGCATGGCGAGGCCGGCCTCGGCCGCCAGCGGATGCGCGGCGACGACCATCCGGCGTTGCGCAGACTGGGCCTGGGCTTGCGCCGGTAGCGGCAGGGCGAGGCAAAGGAGCAGCAGGATGAGGCGTGCCATGAAGCTCCTATGCGGATGGGACCCGCGACCGGGCCGCTGGCCATATTGGCGCCTGGGTCGACAATGTAAGGCGCAACGCGGCTGTGCCGCCGAAGCCTGGGACGCTGGTCATCGCTTTCGGTGGCCTGCTGGTTTCCGTTGGGCGACGGCCCGAAAGAGCTGCACGCCTAGTACCACCGCTGCGGTTTGTCGATTGGCCGGGCCGCTGCTGACGGGGCCAAGGCGGTGGGGTGCTGGCGGGTTTGCGGGCGGCCCAGGCCTGATGGAGGGCGGGGCAGGGGGCGTATTCAATTTGAAATCATTATTAGGTCCGGCGCCTTGGTAAATACCGCCGTGCAGGTCGCATGGCTGTCCCGCTTCCTCTTCATCTCCGGCGGAGTCGCGGCGCCAACCGGCCCGCTGCCCCGGCAAGCCGCGCCGCTCTGAAGCGCTGTCAGTTCTTGCACCGAGGGTCCGGGGCGGCAGGCCCAAGCCCTTCGGATATCGCCGTGCCCACGGCTTCCCCGCCCGTTCCGCCGAGGCCGTCCCGGTGACGGGGCCCTGCGACCACGAACATTCCCCCGTGCCAGGGCGAAAGGCCGATGCACGATCTCGGCCCTGTGGAATTGCTCATCGTCACGGCCTTCCGCTGCTGGGTGTCTCCCCGCATGCGCCCCGGCGGGGCGCATGCGGTCGGGTTTGATGAGGTGATGTCCGTCGTCGCAGCCTCGGCGCAGCGGCTGCTGAAGGTCCGTTGCAGCCGCTGTCCCTCGCTTGGCGCCGACGAGGCCGCCGTGCTGCGCATTGTGGCGGCGCTGCAGGCCGGGACGCCGCTCGGGGCCATCGATGTGCCGCCGGCTTGGTTGCCGCAGGCGGCGTTGATGCCGGCGCTGCACGGAGCCCGGCGCTGCACAGAGCCCGGCGTATCGCGGTGTCGGCGGCCGCGGCCGGGCTGCGCGTGCCGCTGCCGGGCGCGGAGTGACGCAGCCCCGGGCGCCTGCTCGCCAGGGCGCAACGCTGCACTGAGCGATCCGCAATGCAGGCACCGCCAGCATGCTGCCCCCTTCCGTGCCAATGACGGTGAGACAAGAGCTCCCGGGACTTTAGACTTGATGGTGCGGGAGGATCACGTCACTGAAAGCACTGTTCGATCCGCACCATGTACCGCATCCTCGCCCAGCATGGCGAAGTCCGCGAACGCCACGCCCAGCTCCGTCACCCCGCCTACCAGAAGCCCGAGCTGCTGGCCGAACGCCCCAACCAAATCTGGTCCTGGGGCATCACCAGGCTGCTGGGGCCAGCCAAGTGGAGCTACTTCCATCTTTACGTCATCCTCGACGTCTTCAGCCGCCGCGTGGTCGGCTGGTGCATCGCCGATGGCGAAAGTGCTACCCTCTTCAAGCCGCTGCTGCAGGACGCCATCGCCAAGCATCAGGTAACGCCCGGCCAAGTGGATGCCGTCCACGCCGCGCGCCAGCAAACCTCGACCGGGCTTGCCGTGACACCCCGGAGCGCTTCGTCAACCGAACACCAAAGCCACCCGCCAAGCTAACCGCTGCGTGGATCGGCCCACCCCGCCGCTCGGCTGATCGCCAAGCCTGACTACCAAAACCGGATGTATCAAAGTCATTGACACGTTCCGTGGCGCTTGCGGCCGTTGATGTTCTTGCCGGCGTCGTAGCCGCGCGGCCCGCCGGCTTCGGTGGTCTTGGCGCTTTGGCTGTCGATGATCGCAGCGGTTGGGCTGGCCTCACGGCACACCAGTTCGCGGTCGAGCATAACGAGGTGGTGGTTGATGCTCTCCCAGACCCCGCGTGCGAGGAAGGTCAGGAACCAAGCATAGACCGTCTGCCGCGGCGGGAAGCAGTCCGGCAGCATGCGCCAGGGAATGTCGCCGCGCAGAATGTAGAAGATCGCGTTGATGATCTCGCGCATTGGCCAGCTTGGTCGCTATCCAGCCGGCGAAGCAGGAGGCAGCAGTGGTGCAAGCACGGCCCATTCCGTATCGGTCACGTCACTGACGAAACGCAGGTTGTCCGCCTATGCAGGACTCGGGTGGCCGGGACACTACCACTACCTGGGTATTTTTCATGATGCTCTATGTTTCCTGCCAACCGGGTTGAGGCGCTCTGGTTGCGAGGAGGCGAGCATGGCGTGGGCAGCGCATGATCTGGATGGCTGGCTTGAGCCGTTCCTCGCGTCGCTCGGGCACAAGAAGCGGCGGCTCTGGGCACCGCTGTACCTGCGCGGCCTGCTGGGCCCGAGTGAGCGCAAGAGCCTGCAGCCGATGGCGACGAGCCTGGGTCTGTCGGGTCATGACCAGTTGCAGCACTTCATCGCCAGCCCGGCTTGGGATGATGGGCCGCTGTGGCGGGTGCTGGCCGAGCAGGCCGACCAGCTAATGGGTGGGCCCGAGGCGGTGCTGGTGATCGACGACACGGCGCTGCCGAAGAAAGGCATGCTCTCGGTGGGCGTAGCGCGGCAGTACTGCGGCCCGCTCGGCAAGCGGGCCAACTGCCAGGCGCTGGTCTCGCTGACGCTGGCCGGGCGGGAGGTGCCGTTGCCTGTGGGGCTGCGGCTGTTCCTGCCCGAGGAGTGGAGCCGCGATCCGGAGCGCTGCGCCGCCGCCGGCGTGCCGGAGGACGCGGTGATGGCCCGCAGCAAGGGCGCGATCGCGCTGGCCGAGTTGGACCGGCTCATCGCCGCCGGCGTGCGGTTCGGCCTGACGCTGGCCGCTGCCGGCTATGGCGCGAGTGCGGCGTTCCGGCAGGGCTTGAGCGAGCGGGGCCTGACCTGGGCGGTCGGCATCCCGCGCAACCAAAAGGTCTATGACGCCGATGTCGAGCTGATCCCGCCCGCCGGCCGCAAGCGGCGCCCGGTGCCGGACCAGGAGCCCCGGGCGGCCGAGGTGGTGCTGGCTGACCTGCCCTGGCGCAAGGTGACCTGGCGGCAGGGCACCAAGGGCCCACTGGCCGCGCGGTTCGTGGCCATTCGCGTGCGGGTCGCTGACGGCGCGACTTGGGCGAACAACCGCCACCTGCCCGGCGACGAGGTCTGGCTGGTGGGCGAGTGGCGCTCGAGCGGCGAGCGCAAGTACTACCTCAGCATCCTGCCGCCGCGGACCTCGCTGCGG
>JAQGIA010000483.1 GCA_028291445.1 Belnapia sp. | reverse complement strand
GCGTGACCCTGATCGCCATCACCGGCGGGGCCGAGAGCGCGCTCGGCCGCGCCGCGGATATCCCGCTGCTCCTGCCGCCGGTGGTCGAGGCCTGCCCGCATGGGCTGGCGCCGACCACCAGCACGCTGGTGCAGATGGCGCTGGGCGATGCCCTGGCCATGGCGCTGCTGGAACGACGCGGCTTCACCCCGGCCGAGTTCCATCGCTTCCATCCCGGCGGGAAGCTCGGCGCGCAGCTGCTGACGGTGGCGGAGGTAATGCAGGGCGGCGCGGCGCTGCCGCTGGTTCGCGTCGATGCCGACATGTCCCAGGCGATCATAACCATGACCAGTCACAACCTGGGCTGCGCCGTGGTGGTGGATGCGGCCGGCGATGTGGCCGGCATCATCACCGATGGCGATCTGCGGCGGCACATGCATCCGGGGATTCTGGCGGAGAAGGTGGCGGCGGTGATGACGCCATCGCCGCGGCACACCGTGCCGGGCGAGGTGGCGAGCGCCGCGCTGGCCGATATGAATGCGCGGAAGATCAACGTGCTGGTGGTGCAGGAAGGGCGGCGGCCGGTGGGGGTGCTGCATGTGCAGCAGCTGCTGTCGGCGGGAGTTGCCTAGAGCAAACCCCAACGGATGGAATCATCCGGCAGGGGTAATTTGTTCACCAGAACAACTGGCCAGAGTGCATTCCATGGGCCGTTTCGAACGGATTGCACTCTAGGTCTGTAACAGTGCCTCGTATTCGGCCGGGATGCCGCAGAACACCACCTCCTCCGCTGCGACGGTCTGGTAGTGGATGCGGCCACCACGCCGGATCAGGTGGTTGTAGAGCGGCGCCACGTAAAGCTCCGGCGCGCTGGGCGCGGCGCGTTCGGCGGCCAGCGCAGCGTGGAAATCCCCGGTCCGGGCGAAGTGATAGAGGCCGGTGCAGCAGAGATCGGAGATCGGCCGCTTTTCCGCGGTCTCCAGCGCCAGCGGTTCGGCACCCGGCGCCGGGCGGACATAGGACCAGTTCGCGCCGCCACCGCGGAATACTTCCAGATAGCCGTCCGAAGCCGCGAACCAGATTGTCTCCGGGAAGCGGAAGCCGGGGCGGAAGGTGTCGATGTTGAAGATGGTCAGCGGCATGGCTTCGGGCACTGCGGCCCCGGCGAGGCCGAGCGCCACCGTCTCCGCCTGGCCGGCGGTGGGCGCGGTCAGCAGCGCCACCCGGGCATCGGCGATGCCGAGCGCGGCGCATTCGCCCGCGATGAAATCCGCGGTGCCGGCGATGTCGCGGGCGATGAACAGGAAGGGCCGGTCCGCGAAGCAGCTGGCGAAGCTGCCGATCGCATGGGCGAAGACGCTGCGGCCATGCAGCGGCAGCATGTACTTCGGTAGCGCGTAGCCGGCCTCGGCGAAGCGGCGCGATAGCCCCGCCATGGGGATGATGATCATGCACCCTCCATCTGGCCGAAAAGCCGTAGCGCATTGGCGATGAAGGCGCGCTGGCGATCCGGCCGGTCGGCGTGCAGCGGCAGCATCGACAGGAACAGCGAGACGGCCACCGCCTGAACCTCGCGCCGGTCGGCGCCGCTGGCGGCCACCACCCGCTCCTCGAACAGGCGTTCCAGCCAGGCCTGCTGCGGCGTCGCCTCGAAGTTGATCGAGAGCCGGTAGCCGTCGTTGGCGGACATGGCGTAGCGGCCAGCGATGATGCTGTCGTAGCGGCCGATGATGGAATGCGCCAGCTTCGCCAGATCGTAGCGCTGGTCGCCCTGCAGGCTTGGCGTGCCGGTCTCGATATAGCCGCGCGGGTCGATCACCTTGATGCGGCGGGTGCGCGAGTCGAACAGGATATTGCTGAAGCAGAAATCGCCATGCATCACCACGCTGGGCCGGTCCGCGGCGCGGTCGAGGATGCCGGCCAGCGTCGCCGCGATGACGCTGAGCGATGGAAAAGGGCGGCCGGCAAAGCTCAAGGGGTGGTCGATGTCGAAGCCGGCGGTCTGGGCGAAATCCTCTAGTCGGGTGGTGGTCTTGCCGATGGCCAACTGTCGCAGCATCGCGGTGCCGCTGCCTGGACCCGTCTCACGCGCACAGAGCCTGAGGAATTCGGCGCAGGAGTCCAGGATGCGGCGCCAGACCGGCCGGCTGACCGCGCCGAAGACGAAAAGCTCCGCCAGGGTCGGGATGTATTGGTATTCGGTCTCGTAAAAAGCTTGGCCATCCACCTCACCGGCATCGAGCACGCGGGCGGCGAATAGCTGGATCGCCGGCGGCACGCCGCGCAGCCAATGCGCCTCGGCTTGCATCTTCGTGGTATCGGCGCTGGCCTTGCGGGCGGTGCGGCCATCGAGTCGGAGGGTATTGAAGGACCGTGCCGTGGTGACCGCGCGGCGGGAACGGAAGTAGGTCTGCGCGTGGCCGAAGTCGAACCAGCTTTCTACCCTCGGCGCCTGGACCGGCCGTTCGGCGGCATAGCGGTTGATACCGCCGATGAAGTCGCCACGCGCGCGAGTGATGGCGCGGACCAGGGCCGCGCTGCTGGCAAATGCGAAGTAGCCGGCGGCGACCGGCCGGCCGGCGGCGCGTTCGCTGCCGGCGGGAATGGTCTCCAGCGCGCGCACCTGGTCGCCGGACAGCTCGACCTCGGCCCAGGAGTAGCCATCGGCATTGTCGGCCAGGGCGATGGTATCCACCGCATCGAGCGGCAGGTCGTCGATCAGCGTATCGCCGTGCAGGATGCGCAGCGGCTGGTCCGGGCCGCCGATGCTGTTCGCCGCATAGACCACCGCCTCGCCCAGCCGGAGCTCGTCCGGCAGCGGCAGCAGCGTCACCCCCAGCTCGACCAGCCGGCGGCGATCCTCCTCCGGCAGCTCGAAGCTTTCCGGCAGGGTGAAATAGACCGGGCGGCGCGGGCCGAGCCGGGCAAAATGGTATTCGTAAAGCCGCGCCGTGCCGACCGGCAGGAAGGCCGGCGGCAGCTTGCCGAATTCGGCGGCGAGCTCGGCGCCGACATAGGCGCTCGACATGATCAGCCAGATGCCGGCCGTGCCACTCATGGCCGGTGGCCGATCAGCGCATGGATCTCGGCGAGGCTGAGCCTGACGAATTCATCCGGGCGGATGGCGCGGTCGTCGACGTAGAAGCCCTCGGTGCCGCACCAGGGCTTGCCGATGTGGACTTCGTCGAAGGGGATGTCGTGGCGGCGCAGCCAGTCGATGATCACCGGCAGGGTCTGGGCGTTGATCAGCCCGATGTTGCCCTGGTGGGTCCGCATGTTGCGGGCGGACTGGACGATGATGGTGAAGCCTGCCGCCTTGTAGCGGCGGAGTTGTTCGACCAGCGGCAGGTTCGGCCGCTTGTCCGGGTAGGCCAGCGCGGGGTCGTCCTCGGTGAGGGTGCCGTCCAGGTCAAGCACGAGTCGCTGCATGCGGCGGGTTCCCCGGATCGGCACAACCGTGGCGCGTTGTACCGGCCGCTGCCCGACTGCGTCCAGCGCGCCGGGGGATCAAGCTACAGACTGCCCGAGGCCGGATAGGGGCCAGGACAGGCTTCCGGGCGGACCGGCCGAGGAACCCCGGCCGCGGCCGCCAGGGCGAGCAATTCCGCCCCGACCCACCATTCCTGCCAGGCGCCAAAGCTCAGCATGGCGGTGACCGCGCCGGCCGCCAGCATCGCCAGCGGCACCGCGCCGCGGCAGGCCAGCGCCAGCAGCGCCGCCATGGCGGCCGCCAGCAGCACGCCCGGCCAGCCGAGTTCCAGTCGCAATTGCAGCGCGCCGTTGTGCGGATGCAGTGGCAGCAATTCGGCCCCGGCCATCCAATAGGGAGTAGCGGTGCCATCCAGGCCGAAGCGGGCCAGCACCTCCGGCGCCGGGTGGTCGCGATGGCCGGGGATGCTGCGGCTGGAGTCCATCCCCCAGCCGAGCAGTGGTTTCTCGGCGATGCGGCCGATGACGAAATCCCAGATCAGCAACCGATGCGCCGCCGAAGGTGGAATGCCGGCCGCCGGAATGCCGCGCGCCAGCAGCGGGCCGAGCACGATGGGCATGGCGACGATGGCGACGGCCAGCCCGGCACCGAGCAGCACCGCCATTCGCCGTGGCAGCACCAGCGCCACGCTGCCGACCAGCAGGGCGGCGCCGACCGCCAGCTTGGCGGATTCGCCCGGCAGCAGCACCAGCACCGCGGCCCCGCCCAGCAGGATCATGGCGCGCAGCCAAAGCGCCAGCGGCGCGGCGGCGACCAGCGGCAACCACAGCGCCATGGCCGAGGCCGCCGGCTTGAGCCCGAAGGCGAGGCTGGAGGGAATGGTCTGCAGCCCGCGCACCGCACCACGGATGGCGTTCCCCGTGACGGCATCGAGGCCGGCGAGCGCCAGCCCAGCGACCAGGCCAACGGTCGCGCTGCGCAGCAGGCGTTGCTTCGCGGCCTCGGCATCGGCCGCGACCGCGCGGGCGGCGCCGATGCCGAGCGCCACGAAACCGCCGAGCTGCGCCGAGGTGCCCAGGGCACGCCACGGGTCCGGCGCCCAGGCCGCGGTCACCGCCGCCCAGCCGAACAGCCCGAGGGCGAGGCCGGCCAGCAACCCACGTGGCCAGGGCAGGCTGCGATGGCGCCGCCAGTGCAGCAGCACGCAGCCGAGCAACGCCACCGCGGCGATGGGTGCGATGGCCTTGGATTGCAACACCCCGGCCGCCGGGGCGATAGCCAGGGCGACGGCCAAGGGGAAGCTCGGCGCGCCCCGGTCTGGGCGCGCCGCATCAGGGGGGCTCAAACCGCGGCGAGGCTCTCGCGGCGGACCGTCACCATGATCTCGTCGAGCGACTTGCCGAAGCGGTTCAGCATCTCGTCGACTTCCTCCTCGGTGATGATCAACGGCGGCGAGAAGCCGAGGCTGTCGTTGCTCATCGAGCGGAGGATGACACCATTCTCCTCGCCGACCTTGGTGAGGCGGATGCCGACCTTCTGCGCCGGGTCGAAATTACGCTTCGTCGCCTTGTCGGCCACCAGCTCGATCGCTCCGATCATGCCGGTGCCGCGCACCTCGCCGACCAGCGGATGATCGGCGAAACGGCTGCGGAGCTGCGCCTGGAGATAGGCGCCCACCTTCGCCACATGCCCGCCCATGTCCATCTCGTCGTAGATCTTCAGCGTCTCGATGGCGACGGCGGCCGGCACCGGATGGCCGGAATAGGTGAAGCCATGGCCCCAGGTACCGATGGTGGAGGAGCCTTCGGCGATGCCCTGGAAAACCTTCTCGTTCACCATCACCGCCGAGATCGGCAGGTAGGAAGCCGACAGCGCCTTGGCGCAGACCAGGATATCCGGCTCGATGCCGAGGG
>JAQGIA010000448.1 GCA_028291445.1 Belnapia sp. | reverse complement strand
CCCCGACGTGGAGGCCGTGCTCTTCGGCGCCGGCGGCGTCGCCGCCGGGCTCTCGGCCGGCAAGCTGGTCATCGACATGTCCTCGATCAGCCCGACCGCGACCAGGGAATTCGCCGCCAAGGTGCAGGCCAAGGGCGCCGACTACCTCGATGCCCCGGTCTCCGGCGGCGAGGTCGGCGCCAAGCAGGCATCGCTCACCATCATGGTCGGCGGCAGCCAGGCCGCCTTCGACCGCGCCAGGCCGCTGTTCGAGCTGATGGGCAAGAACATCACCCTGGTCGGCGATACCGGCGCCGGGCAGACCTGCAAGGTCGCCAACCAGATCATCGTCGCCCTGACCATCGAGGCGGTGGGCGAGGCGCTGGTCTTCGCCAGTAAGGCCGGCGCCGATCCGGCCAAGGTGCGCCAGGCGCTGATGGGTGGCCTCGCCACTTCCCGCATCCTGGAATTGCACGGCGAGCGCATGATCAAGCGCACCTTCGCCCCCGGCTTCCGCATCGCGCTGCACCAGAAGGACCTGAACCTGGCGCTGACCTCGGCCAAGGAGTTGGGCGTGGCGCTGCCGAATACCGCCTCCACCCAGCAGCTGTTCTCCGCCTGCGTCGCCGCCGGCGGCGGGCAACTCGACCACTCCGGTCTGGTCAAGGCGCTGGAGACGATGGCGGCGCATCCGGTTGCCCCCGACCCAGCCGGTTGAGACGCCTGGCGGGAGCCACCACTTGGCAGCGAATGCTTCACCGGTCGTTACGCGTTACCCGAGCATTGTCGCCATGGAGCGCTTCCTACGATGTCGCAACATGTCCCATCCTGTAGCAAGGGTTCCTATGACTTGATTTCGTGATGGAACCAGGGCATGGTTTTTGGTGTGATGCCATGGGCATGAGATAACTTCTCAAAAAAGCTAGCCTTTGTTGGTCCTACTGCCAGGACAGCAAGAATCAGCACTGGGATCAGCACTGGGAAGCGTCGGAGGCGACAATGCGGTTTGCGGATATCGGTCAGCAGTTGCGGGCGTATCGTCTTGAATCGGGCCTCCGGGCCGAAGAGATCGCGGCCCGCCTCGGCGTTTCCCGAGCCGCGCTGTATCGCTACGAGAAGGGCGAGGTCATCAAGCTGGACACGATCCGGCGGCTGGCCGAACTGCTGAAGATATCGCCGCTGTCGCTGCTGGGAATCGGGGTGGAGTATTTCTCCCGCCCCGTCGCCTTCCAGGAACGGCTGCGCCAGGTCGAGGAGCAGGCCGACCAGATCCTCATGGTCGGCGGCGCCCTCTGCTACCAGGTCTCGACCGACGCCTTCGAGGGCGCGCTGACCGAGGCATGGACCGAGGCCGCCGATGCCTCGGCCGACCGGGTGCCCGCCCGCGCCATGGCGGATCAGGCGCTCGGCCTGCTCGCCGCCCGCAAGAAGGTCCACCAGCAGCGCCGGCCGAACATCATCGGCATCCTCTCGGAAGCCTCGATGCGGCGCTTCCTGCAGGATGGCGTGGCCGCCGGCATCAACCTGCCCGACCGCAGCCGCAGCCGCTGCCGCGCCGCCGCGGTGGCCGAGGCGGAAAGCATCGCCACGCTGATGGAAAGCGTGCCCATCGGCCTGCAGCTCGGCCTCAGCAACGGCCCCGACCCCTCGGGCGCCTTCATCGTGCTGCGCGGCCGCGACCGCGCCCATGTGGTCGGCAGCCCCTTCCCGCCGGATACCCAGCCGACCGTCGGGCTCGGCGTCGCCATGATCACCGCGGCGGATGAGGCGATCGCCGTCCACCAGCGCGTCGCCGAGGCCGCCTGGCGGGATGCGCTGAAGGGCGCCGCCGCCGCCGCCAAGGTGCGCGAGCTGATCCGCAACGTCCGCGCCGACTGATCGCCAGGCGGCTGGCTACAGCGCCAGCCGCGCCTCCATCACCTGCTCCTCCTCGGCCGAGCGCCGCAGCGCGAAGCCCAGGCTGCGGGTGAATTCCAGCATCGGCCGGTTGTCGGCCAGCACCTGGCCGGTGACCTCGCCCACCCCATTGGCCCGGCCCCATTCGAACAGCCGTTCCATCAGGTGGCGGCCGATCCCCTGCCCCTTCATCGCCTGTTCCACCACCACGGCGAATTCGGCGCTCGGCGCCACCGGGTCGCGGATCAACCGGGCAACGCCCACCGTCTCATCGCCGCCAGCCGCGCCGGGCCGGGTGGCGATGAAGGCCATCTCCCGGTCGTAGTCGATCTGCGTCAGCCGGGCGACCAGTGCCGGCGACATCTCCTTCAGCGGCGAGAAGAAGCGCCGGCGCACATCCTCCGGATCCAGCCGGTGGAAAGCCTCGGCATGGGCCGCGGCATCCTCCGGGCGGATCGGCCGGATGGTCAGCACCTCGCCCGACCGGGTGCGGAAGGGCCGGGCCAGCTCCGCCGGATAGGGCGGGATGGCCAGCTCGCCCCGCTCCCCCGGCGGGCGCAGCACCAGCGTCGCATCCACCGCCAGCACCCCCTCCGCATCGACGAACAGCGGGTTGATGCCGAGGCTGGCGATCTCGGGGAAATCCACCGCGAGCTGCGACAGCCGCACCAGGGCCTCCGCCACCGCGGCACGATTGGCCGGCGGGTGGTCGCGGTAGCCCGCCATCAGCCGGGCGGTACGGGAGCGGCCGATCAGCTGCCCGGCCAGCGCCAGGTTCAGCGGCGGCAGGTCATAGGCCTCGTCGGCCGAAAGATCGGCCGTGGTGCCGCCCTGGCCGAAGCCGATCCAGGGGCCGAACATCGCATCCTCGCCGAGCCGCAGCCGTAGCTCCAGCGCCCGGGCGGCCTGGCGCTGCACCAGCAGCCCGGCGATCCGCGCCGCCGGCCGGGCGGCGCGCACCCGGGCCAGCATCGTCACCGCCGCCGCCCGCACCGCTTCCCGCGTGGCGAGGCCCAGCGCCACCGCGCCGATGTCGCTTTTCTGCGGCACATCCGAGCTGAGCAGCTTCAACACCACCGGAAAACCCAGCATGGCGGCGGCATCGGCGGCCTCCTCCGGCCCGGCGGCGCGGCGGCCGGGCACCGTCGGAATGCCATAGGCGGCCAGCGCGGCGAGGGCTTCCTCCTCGGTCAGGGCCAGCCGGCCGGCAGCGCGGGCCAGCGCCAGGATGCGGCGCAGGGCGGCCCGGTCGGGCGCCAAATCCAGCACCTCGCGCGGCGGCAGCTCGGCCGCGGCG
>JAQGIA010000415.1 GCA_028291445.1 Belnapia sp. | reverse complement strand
GCCGGCGGCGAACAGCGGCTTGTAGGCGAGGCTGACGTAGTACTCGCCGTTCACCGTCAGCGACTGCTCGCGCATCGTGGCGAAGGCCTCGGCCATCAGCGCCGCGCTGGCGAAGTAGTAGGTGCCGGAGGAGGCGTATTCCTCCATCGGCCGGTCGGTGAAGGGCTGCTTTTCCTGGATGTCCCGCACCCAGCCGCCGGCCTCCCGCAGATAGGCGTAGAAGGTCGAGCCGAGCGAATGCGGGTGGAAGCCGCGATAGGCCGGGATGGCCCCGGCGCAGCCGGTTTCCTGCACGAAGCTGCGGAAATCGGCCCAGTCCCAGAGGCAGGTGAAGTCGCAGTAATTCACCACCACCGGCCGCGCCGGATCGAGCAGCGCCTGCACCTGCTGCACCGCATGCACCGGGCCGAGCCGGTGCGGCGCCACGCCGACGATCCGCCCGGTCGGGCACAGCTCCCGCAGGATCGCTGCCATCCGATAGGCCGGTTCGGCCAGATGCTCCGCATTGCAGATGAAGGTGACATCCGTTTCGCCGGGAAACAGGTCCAGCACATGGCCGATGATCGGCCGGCCATCCACCTCGATCAGCGGCTTCGGCACGGCATGGCCGGCGCGCCGGAAGCGCTCGCCGAAACCGGACATGGGGATGACGATCTGCATGCGGCGGGGTCTCTCAGGAAACGACGGCGTTGAGCGACTGGCGGTATTGCTCGGCATCCCAGCCGAGCAGCTCGGCCTCATCCCGTCCGGTCAGCACGGCGACCGGCGCGGTTGCCGCCAGCCGGGCGAGCACCAGGCCGAGGCAGGCCGCCATCTCCTCCCCCCCGGCGCCGAGCCCCTGGCGTAACAGCGCCCCGGCGCCCTCGACCAGCAGCAGCGCCGCATCCGGCGGCGGTCCCGGCGCGGTGGCGGCACGGTCCAGCCGCGGCATTGGCGAGGCGCCGAGGAAGACCACATGGTCCGGATACAGCGCGCCGCGTCCGGCCAGGCCGTAGCTGATGGGATCGGTTGCTGCCCAATGCGCCTCGTTGAGGGTCGCCGGGCGGTAGCCTCCGCCCGAGGCAGCAGCGATGGCCGCCAGCCGCGCCATATCGGCCGCCGGCGCTGTCCGTTCCGGCAATGCCAGCCGGGCCTCGACCATATCCAGCAGCGCCGCCGCCGCCGTCGTATCCCTGGCGCCGATCACCAGCCCATGATTGCCGAGCAGCAGGATATCCGGCGCCAGATGCATCACCGCCTGCACCGCCCGGGTCAGGGGCAGGCCGGGGCGGGCATAGGGCACCCAGGCATGGCGCAGCCCGGCCAGCCGTTCGGCCACCAGCGCCGGCCCGTCCTGGCGCACCGCGAAGGCGATCGCATTCACCGAATGGACATGCACCACCACCGGATGCGGCAGCAGCGCATGCAAGGTGGTCTCGATCGAGGGCCGCAGCACCCCGGCGCTCAGCCGCATCGCCGGACCCGGCTCGGCATCGTCGCTGGCCAAGCCGCGACGGATGGCGGCGAGATCCATGCCGACGAAGACATCCTCGCGCTCCGCCGCGGCCAGCCACTTGCCGGAGGCCTTGACCCAAAGCTCCGCCGCGCCGCGCTTCAGCGAGGTATTGCCGCCGGCGCCCTGCACCAGCCGCCGGTCGGCGCCGATCCTGGCCGAGAGGGCAGCAAGCGCCGCCAGCCCGGGTACCGTCGCGGTCATGCCGCATCCCCCGCCTGGGCGATGGCGGCGACCAGCGCGCGGCCGCGGTCGGCCCAATCGAAGGCGCCGCTGGCCGCGGTGAAGGCGCCCTGCTGCAAGGCTTCCAGCCGCGGCGGATCGTCGATGGCGGCGATCACCTGGCGGAGCAGCGCATCGAGGTCGGGCGCCAGCAGCATGGAGCGGCGCACCTCCGCCGGCAGGCCGCTGGCGCATACCGCCAGCGCGGCGACCGGCACCCGGTTGAAGACATATTCCAGCAGCTTCATCTTGAACCCGCCGCCGATCGGCTCGGCCACCACCGCGAGCCGCGCCGCTGCCAGATGCGGTGCCGGATCATCGACGAAGCCGATGAAGCGCGCGGCGCGGTAGCGGCCTTCCAGGCTGCGGCGGAAATCCTCCGGCATGTCGCCGACGACGTGGATTGCGATGCCCGCCGCCGCCAGCGCCGGATCGGCGTGGTCGAGGAAGATCCGCAGATTGGCCTGCTTGGCCGACCAGCGGTAGGAGCCGAACAGCACCACCGCCCGGGCCGGCGGCCCATTCTGCGCCATTGGCCGCGCCGCGACGCGCGGACCGTCGTAGCCCGGCACCATCGCCAATACCGGCTTGCCCGGCGCATTGGCGCGGAACAACGCCGCATCGGCTTCGGTAATGGTGGTCACCAGGTCGCATTGCCGGGCGATCCAGCGCTCGAACCAGCGGGTCTTCAGATGGTTCTGCAAGAGGTAGGCGCGCTTGCCGAGCCCGGCCGTGGCATCGCGCCACTGCATGCCGGTGACGCTTTCCTCGTGGTCGTGGGTGACGAAGACGAAGCGCGGCCGGCGCCCGTCGCGGGTGAATAGCCCACGCTGCGCCAGCGCCCAGCCCATGCCGTACTGGTCGATCACCACCGCATCCCAGGCCCGTGCCGCCGCCAGCCCGGCCAGCGCCGTGCGATACGCCGGGGTGGCATGACGCCCGGCCACCAGCGGCATGCGGCTGGCGAGCGCCGCCAGGCGGCCACGCGGCGCCCCGGGCACCACTTGCCAGGCGATGCCCGGCAGCGGCTGCGCCGGCGCATCGGCGGCGAAGCCGGCGAAGGTCACCGCCACGCCGGCACCCGCCAGGGCGGCGGCCAGCTTCGCCGAATAGATCCGGTCGCCGGCGGTCAGCGGGAAGGGCAGCCCGCGGGCCAGCCAGAGGCAATGCATCATCGGGCGGCAACCGCCACGGACCGTGGTGTGGTAGCGCCATCCTTGGCCTGCGTGGCAACGCCGGCTTCGCACAGCGTCGCCAGATGCCCCGCCAGCCGCAGCGCCAGCGCCACGATGGTCAGCGTCGGATTGGCATGGCCGCAGGTCGGGAAGACCGCCGCGCCGGCGATATGCAGGTTCGGCACCCCATGCACGGTGCAATTCGCATCGACCACGCCATCGGCCGGCGTCGCCGACATCCGCGCCGTCCCGATGTGATGCCCGCCGACCGGCGTCGCCGCCGCCACTATCGCCTGCAACGCCTCGACCTCGTAATCCAACCGGCCGGTGCCGCTGCGGGCGAAGGCGTCGCGCACCACCGCCATGCTGCGCAGCAGGCTGTCCCGGTCCTGCGGCAGCAGCCGCCAATCCACCCGCAGTTGCGGGATGCCGTGCCGGTCGGTGGCGGCGCCGAGGCTGACGCGGTTGGCGGGATCGGGGATTTGCTCGGCGTTGACGTCGAGCGGATAGCTGCCGTCGCGGCTCCGTACCACCACATAGGGCAGCTTGCGGCTGGCGAAGGTGCGGCGGCGCAGCCAGCGCTGGCCGAAGCGCGCCACGCCCATGCCGTCGCGCACCACGTTGCCGGCATGCCCGAGCCAGAAGCCGGGGCCCCGCTGCAACCGGTCCCGCCCGGCCTGTTCGATGGTCGCCAGCTTGCGGCGGTACTCCGGCAGGATGACATCCTTCACCAGATACATGGCCGAGAGGATGCCGATGCCATGCGCCGGATCGGCGATCAGCGGATAGTGCAGCCGGAAGGTGGTGCTCAGCAGCCCTTCCCGGCGCAGCGCCGCCGCGGCCAGGTCGAATTTCCGCCGGACATAGATGCCGTCCGGCGTCGTCTCGAAGTCGAGCGCCACCGGCCGGTCGGCCGGCAGCAGCCGCAGCCGCCCCAGCGTCGCTTCCGCATGGCACATGTAGTAGCGGCCCAGCGCGCCGCCCTCGTTGCCCAGCCCGCCGCGGCGCGACGGGTCGGAGGCCAGCAGCAGCCGTGGCACCTCCAGCCCGCCGGTCGCCAGCACGTAGTGCCGCGCCCGGACGGTGAAGCGGCGGCCCGGTGGCCCCGCCACCTGAAGCCCGGTGACCGGCCTCGTGGCGGCCTCCAGCCGCAGCGCCTCGGCGCCGCAGATCACCCGCAGCCGGGGGGCTTCGGCCAGGCTGGCGCGCAGGCTGCGGCCGAAATCGGTCGGCCGGCTGAACCGCTCCAGCCGGGTGGCGACCACATCGGGGTCGACGAAGCCGGCGATGCTGGGCGGCGCGCCCTCGCCGAGTGCCCGGCCAGCGTCGAATTCGCAGGAACCGGCCTCGCACAGGGCCATGGCGGCCGGGTAATGCGATGCCAGCGCGTCCCAGCCGATCGGCCAGCCGCTATGCGGCACCCAGGGTCGGCGCTCCAGGTCGATCGGGTCGAGCGGCACGCAGCGGCCGCCCCAGATCGCCGTCGCCCCGCCCAGGCCACGGCGGCGGTACAAATGCGGCGGCGGATGCGGCGACCCGGGCGCCGTCTCCCCGACCAGCCCGGCCTGCGCCGCGGCATCGAAGCGCAGCCCGCCGGCCTCCAGCAGGATGATATCGAGGTGGCGAGCCGCCTTGATCAGCGCATCGGCGAGCGCGAGCCCGGCCGCGCCGCCGCCGACGATGCAGATATCGGCGCGCAACTCAGTGCCATCCGGGACGGTCGCCGCATCGAGGATCACGCCGGCACCTCGGCCCCGGCGGCATGACCGAGCGCCTCGTCCAGATGCGCGACCGAGGTGGTGCCGACCAGCACCATAGCGCCCCGGACGCCGAGCGCCTGGCGCAGCGCCGACCGCCGCG
>JAQGIA010000392.1 GCA_028291445.1 Belnapia sp. | reverse complement strand
CCGGCAAGACCACCCTGCTGCGGGCGATCTCCGGATTGCTGCCGGTCCAGGGCGGCACGGTGCGGTTCGGCGGCGCGGATATGCAGGGGGCCGATCCCCGCACCGCGGCGCGGGCTGGGCTGGTGCATGTGATCGAGGGCCACCGGGTCTTCACCCAGATCTCGGTCACCGACAATCTGCTGCTGGCCGGCTACGACCTGCCGCGGCGGGAACGCCAGGCGCGAATCGAGGAGGCGCTGGAATTCTTCCCCGAGATCGCCGCCAAGCGCCATGACAAGGGCGGCGCGCTCAGCGGCGGGCAGCAGCAGATGCTGGCGGTGGCGCAGGGGCTGGTGCAGCGGCCACGGCTGCTGATGCTGGACGAGCCCTCCGCCGGGCTCTCGCCGGTGCTGGTCGACCGGGTGCTGGGGGTGGTGCGGGCCTTGCGCGCCAAGGGGACCGCGGTGCTGCTGGTGGAGCAGCTGATCGAGAAGGCGCTGGCGGTCTCCGACCGGGTCTATGCACTGGCCCAGGGGGGCGTGGTGCTGGAAGCCGGCGCACAGGAAGCCGGCCTGCCGCACCGGCTGGAACGTGCCTATTTCGGCCAGGACGTGCCGAACGCGCTGCATGGGTGACGCAGTGCAGCCGGCACGTTCCTTCCTGGCCGGCTTCGGTCAGGCGGCGCCGAGTGCCCGCGGCATCCGGCCCCGCAGCGCGAGCCAGGCGAAGCTGCCGAAGACCATGCCGCCCACGATGACGGAGACCACCAGGCGCGGCAGCGAAGGCAGGCCGATGCGGCCGCTCTGGACGGCGAGCACGGCAATGGCCATGGCCCCCGCGGCGAGCACGCCGGGTGCGATCTTCCGGGCGAGCCACCACGGCGACCGGTGCAGCTCGCGCAGCACCAGCCAGGTCATCGTCGGCGGCAGCACCAGGGACGGCAGCGCCCAGCTCCAGGCCACGGCTTCCGGGGTCTGCGGCTGAAATACCGCGAGGGCGATCAGCGGCAGCGCCAGCGACACGACGCCGACGTAGAAGTTGCGGCTGGCCTTGCCGAGCGCGACGAACAGGGCGCTGTGGCCGCCGTAGAGGAAGGTGAAGGCAGCCGCGGCGGCGACGACCCGTGCCGCCTCGGCGGTGCCGGCCCAGGAGGGGCCCAGCAGCAGATGCACCAGGTCCGGTGCCGTCAGGGCGATGCCGACGCAGATCGGCAGGCCGAGCAGCGCCTGGAGCTGGGCGATGTCGCCATAGGTATCCGCCATCGCGGCGCGGTCGTGCTGCAGCGCGCAGAGCCGGGGCATGGCGATACGCGTTACCGTCTGGCCGACGATGCCGAGCGCTGCATCCAGCATGCGGAAGGCGAAATGCGACAGGGCGAGGACATTGGGCGCGACCACGGCGCTCAGCGCCAAAAGGAAGATGCGGTATTTTCCGGCCACCACCACCACGCTGGCCACTTGCGGCCCGGCGATGGGCCACAGGTCGCGCAGGGCGGCGAAGTCCAGTCGCGGCCGCAACCCAAGGCCGCCGCGCAGCATCAGCACGAAGGTGATGCCGGTGGAGACGATCTGGCTGCCGATCACCGCCCAGGGACCGAAGCCGCCATGCGCCAGCAACAGGCCGACGGTCAGCGCGATCGGTTGGCCGAGCAACAGGCGCAGCGCCAGCAGGCGGAAGCGCTGTTCCCGGAGATAAAGGCCGGAGGCCGTGCCGGAAAAGGCCGAAAGCGGGACGAGTGGCGCCAGGGCGAGCATCAGCCAGCTTGCGTCCGGCACGCTGGACCGCACGGCCAGCAAGGGTCCGATGGTGGCGAGGCCGATGCCGGTGACGGCACCAAGCAGCACCGCGCCCGTCGCCGCGCTCTCGGCATGCCGCTGATCCAACTGCTTTCGCTGCACCAGCGCATCGGAAAACATCGAGGCGGTGAAGACGTCGATCGTCAGGAAGGCGGCGATCGCGACCATAGCGATGCCGGTGTCGTTTGGTCCAATGACGCGACCGATGACGAGCATCGAAAGCATGGAGAAGATGGCGGCTCCGATGCTTTCCGCCAGGACCCAGACCGGCGAATTGGCGGCCGGGAGCAGTCGGGTCAAGGTGCCGAAACCCGATTGGACGACCGAAGCCAAGACGACCGAAGCCAGGGCGTCTGACCGGAATCGCCGGACCATGCTACGCAACGCGTCGAAGCCACCGAAAATCCATCCTTATGTTCGTTGCTTGCCGGGACCGTCATACCGGGTGCCGTTGCACCCGAAGCGGTGGTGGCGCCGGCATCCAAACGCCACCGCAGTGGTCCCGCGGCCACAGGGAAGCATATAGTCGCAGGGCGAGGCGAACGGCAGCCCGATCAACGCCGCTCACGGCAATTGGATGCACCTTGTCGCATTATCGATACCCAACCCATCGAAAGTATGCGGTTGCATGGAATGGTTGTGGTGTCGTCGTTTTGCCGATCGTATCAAATCGAATACGGTGTCGCATCATCTGCAAACCAAGCTGTGTGCTGGCCTGAACCTTATGTGACCAAAATTTCTTTTCCGTCCTGATAATGTTGTCGACACAGGGATAAAGCGGCTTGCGCATCCTTGGCGAGAGTCGTGAAGCGGGAAGAACGATGTCCACAGTTTGCGCGGTGGTTCTGACCTATAACCGGAAGGACCTGCTGAACGATTGCCTGGCGGCCCTTTGCGCGCAGACCCGGGGCTGCGACCGGATCATCGTCGTCGACAACGCAAGCCGCGATGGAACGCCGGAGATGCTCGCGCGGCAGTGGGCGGAGAGGGTCACCTCCTATCTGTTGCCGGCCAATATCGGCGCCGCCGGCGGCTTTACCCTGGGCATGCAGCTCGGCTACCAGACCGGGGCCGATTATATCTGGGTCATGGATGACGACGTCATCGCTGCCCCGAATGCGCTGGAGCGGCTGCTCGTGGCCGAGGACGTGCTGATCGAGCGGAATTACGCCGCGCCCTTCGTGATTTCAAGCGCCCGCTGTCCCGCCGGATTGCTGACCAACGTGCCGGAGGTCGACCGGCGCTCCAATGCGCTGAACTACAGCAATTGGCCGGATCTCCTCGAACACAGCATGGTGCCGGTCACGCGGGCGACCTTCGTATCGATCCTGCTGCCGCGTACGACGATGCTGGAATACGGGCTGCCGATTCCCGCCATGTTCATCTGGGGCGAGGATTCCGAGTACACCATGCGGATCACCCGCGGCCACCCGGCCTATATCGTCGGGGATAGCCGCGTGGTGCATGTCCGCCAGACCGCCGGCGTGCTCGATATCCGCACCGAGACGAGCCCGGCGCGGATCGCCTACCATGCCCACCGCATTCGCAACGACATCTATATCAAGCGGCGCTACGAGAACTTCTCCGAGGTGGTCCGTTATCTGCGCCGCCAGGCGAAGCTGGCGGCGCGGCTATGCCGGGAGCAGGGCTTTGCCAAGGCGGCGATCGTGCTGCGTGGCGTCATCGCCGGCCTGCGCTTCAATCCGCAGATCCTGACCGCGGATGCGGCGCCGGACATGACCGGCATCCGCATCATCGGGCCGGCGGCGCAGCCGAACGCCGTGGCGCCGGCCAGGCGGCCGCCGGCCGATCAGAAGATCGGTGCGTCACTGGCCTTCAGCAGCGGCCATTTCGCATCCTTGTCCGAGATGGCGGTGACGGCCAGCGGCCAGGCGATGCCAAGCGCCGGATCGTCGTAGCGAAGGCCACCCTCCGCCGCCGGCGCATAGGCCGAGGACACCAGGTAGGAAACCTCGGTGTCATCGGCCAGCGTCTGGAAGGAATGCGCGAAGCCGGGCGGCACATAGAGCTGCCGGCGATTGGCCGCCGTCAGCTCGAAGGCTTCGTGCCGCAAGTAGCTGGGCGAGCCGGCCCGCAGATCGACGATGACATCGACAAGAGCGCCGCGCAGGCAGCGCACCAGCTTCGCCTCGGTATGCGGCGCACGCTGGAAATGCAGGCCCCGCAGCGTGCCGGCCTGGGCCGAGGTCGACATGTTCTGCTGCACGTAATCGGTGGCCATCCCATGTGCCGCGAATTCATCGCGACACATGGTCCGGGCGAAGAAGCCGCGCTCGTCGCCGCGCGGCTCGATGTCGATCAGCCAGGCATCGGCGAGCGACGTCTTTCGGTAGATCATGTCGGGACCTTTTCCCTGATGGGCATGGCGAGGGGGAAGCGCGCTTCCTGCTCGGCGTAGAGCGCGTCGATGGTGCGGCCGGGAGGAATGGCGACATCGGCGAAGCGGAGCACGCTGTCCTTGGCCACCGGCCTGGTAATGCGGCAGCCGAGGGCGATGCCCATCGGCAGCAGCCGGTCGCGGGCGATCACCTCGGCATTCTCGGCCACGCCATAGGCTTCGTAGCCGCCGAAGTCGCTGATGGTATCGCCCGGTTTCAGATCGGTCTTGGCAACCGCGATCACGCCGACCTCGGGTGCGCCGCGTGGCGCCAGCACCGCATCGCCGAACAGGGCGGCGCGGGCGATCGAGATCGGCACCTCGAAGTGGCAGAGATGGTAGGGCGTGTGGAAGCAGTAGTACGGCCCGGTGCCGAGCTTGTAGAGGTTGAGGAAGTGCTGCTGGCGCGGATCGTCATGGGTGCCGAGGACGAAGACCCCGGGGCCGGGCCGGGCACCGACGACATAATCGACGATGCCGGGGCCGCCGGCGTCCAGATGTTCGGCGAAGGCGCTCACCGTTTCCTCGAGCGGGCGCAACGGTGCGGTGGGATCGCCGCCGGAGAAATCCGGCCCGATCATGCCGCGCCGCGCGACCTTGAAGCCGGTGCCATTCGCCACGATGGCCTGTTCGAAGGAAATCTTGGTGCCATCGGCGAAGGAGGCGACCATGGCGGGCTTCTGGCCCCACTTCTCGGCGAAGGGGCGTTGGGTCGTCGGGTTGCGATAGGGGTCGTGCAGCCCCTTGATGTTGCCGCAGAGCACCGGCTTGACGCCGAGCCCCTGCACGAAGCGGAACAGGTTCATCTGCACGCCGGGCTGGTCGCCATCCGAGAAGCTGTAGATGACGCCGGCGGCATCGGCCCGCTGCTTGAGGATCGGGCCGACGGTGCCGTCCAGCTCCGCATTCATCTGCACGACATGCTTGCCGGCGGCGATCGCCGCGAGCACCACCTCGGCGGCATAATCGATGGAGCCGGTGACCTCGACGACGACGTCGATGCCATCGGCGCCGGCGAGTCCTACCGCATCCTCGGTCGCGACCGGCTGGCCGCGGGCGATGGCAGCCTCGATCGCGCCGCGCCCGGTGCAGAATACCGGATCGAGACCGAGGATGCTGAGCGCCTCCATCGCCTTGTCGCCATGCCGGTTGGCGACCGCCGCAACCCGCATGCCCGGCGTCGCCGTGACGATCTGGCGGATGATGGCGGCGCCCTGGAAGCCGGCGCCGACGATGCCGACGCGGATCGGCCGGCCTGCGGCCTCGCGCCGGGCAAGGGCGGTATCAACGATGATCAAGGCACGGCCCTTTCGAATGGAGCATGGCGGGGGACTGCACGGCCTACCAGACTTTCCACGGGGCGCCCTCGGCCCATTGCGCCTCGAGGATCTGCTTGTCGCGCAACGAATCCATGCTCTGCCAATAGCCGTCATGCACGTAGCTGGAGAGCTTGCCGCGTTCCACCATGCGCTGCATCGGCTCCGCCTCGAACACCGTGTCATCGCCGTCGATCAGGTCGAGCATCGCCGGTTCGCAGACGAAGAAGCCGCCGTTGATGAGGCCGCCATCCGCCTTGTCCTTCTCGCGGAAGCCCATCACGCCGGTGCGGTCGTCGCTCAGCCGCAAGGCGCCGTAGCGGCCCGGCTGGGTCACCGCGGTCAGCGTGCACCAGGCATTCGCCGAGACATGCGTCGAGATGAGCTGGTCGAGATCGACATTGCTGAGCCCGTCGCCATAGGTCAGGCAGAAGCGCTCATCCTGCAGGAATTGCCGGGCGCGCAGGATGCGGCCGCCGGTCATCGAGCTGACGCCGGTATCGAGCACGGTCACCCGCCAGTCGTCGCCCACCGCCTCCAGCCAGTCGACCTTGCCAGAGCGGAGGTCGATGGTGAAATCCGACTGGCTCATGCGGTAGCGCAGGAAATACTCGCGGATGTACTCGACCTTGTAGCCGCCGAGCACCACGAAATCCTTCATGCCGTAATGGGCATAGTATTTCATGATGTGCCACATGATCGGCTTGCCGCCGATCTCGACCATCGGCTTGGGGCGGACGGTGGTTTCCTCGCTGAGGCGCGTGCCGAAGCCGCCGGCCAGCAATGCTACTTTCATCGGAGCGGCCCTTTCGGATGAAGCCGGTTTCGGTCAGTTCCAGACCAGGTCATCGGACAGCCGCTCCTTGCGGATATGGCCTTGCAGCACCTGCAGCCGCATCAGCGATGAGTTGCGGAAATCCGCATCGGCGAAGCCCATGCCCCGCAGCCCGGCGACCAGATCTTCGATCGATTGCGCCAGCGTGACCTGCGGCTGATAGTCCGGCGCGAGGCTGGCGTAGCGTCCGAAATCGACCTGGTAGGAACGGCTGTCGGCCGGCGCCGTCGTGTTGATGCTGACGGTGGTGCCGGGAACCGCCGCGGCGACGGCATTCGCCAAATCCTTCACCTGGTAGTTGCGATCGTTCGACCCGGCATTCACCGTGAGGAACTGCCCGCCATTCTCCGCGGTGCGCCCGACCGCCCAGTCGATCGCGCGGGCCATGTCGCGGGTATCGATCAGCGGCCGCCAGGGCGTCCCGTCGCTCAACACGCTGATCTCGCCGCTGGCGAGGGCGCAGGCCACGAAGTCGTTCAGCACCAGATCAAGCCGCAGCCGATCGGACATGCCGCATGCGGTGGCGAAGCGCAGGCAGGTGATGACCATCGGCCCGCCGATCTGGCGCAGCGCCTGTTCCGTGCCGATCTTCGAGGCGGCATAAGCGGTCACGGGATTGAGCGGGTCCTCCTCGCGCCGCGGGCGGCCTGCGGCGACGCCGTAGACGCTGCAGCTCGATGCGAAGACGAAATTGCGTACGCCGGCCTTGGCCGCCGCGCGTGCGAGCGCCGCCGAGGCGTCCTGGTTGATCGCCGCGGTCACCTGGGCGAAGCGGTTCCCCATCGGGTCGTTCGAGACCGCCGCAAGGTGGACGATCGCATCGCAGCCCTCGAGCAGCGACGGGTCCATGTCGCGCACGTCGCCATAGGTCTGCAGGTCGAGCAGGCGTTCCGGCAGTTGCTCCGCATTGGTGAGGCAATGGGCGAAATAGGCATTGTCGTGCCCATGCAGGAAGGCATCAGGAAAGCTCTGTCGCAGGCGACGCACCACAGCCGGCCCAACATAACCCATGTTGCCCGTGATAAGGATCTTCATGTCTGGATTCCCAATCATAACTTTCCGCCTAGGTACAGATTAGCAACCGCAGATGTGCAGCAGGACCTTCACGCGATGGGGTGCGAAGTTGCGGCCTGTCCTGCGGTCAAGCCGATTACCGGGCCTTGATTCCGCCGGCCGTTCTTTCCGCCTGTTAATGAACTCC
>JAQGIA010000359.1 GCA_028291445.1 Belnapia sp. | reverse complement strand
TGGTCCGGGTGCATCCGGTGACCGGCCGGCGGGCGCTGTACATGTGCGAATACGGCCAGATGGACTGGCTGGACGGCCCGATCGCCGGGATGGAGCCGGGCCCGCACGGCGCCGGCGGGGCGCTGCTGGTCGAGTTGATGACCCATCTGACCCAGCCGCGCTTCGTCTATGCGCATGAATGGACCGCCGGCGACTTGGTGATCTGGGACAACCGCTGCACCGTGCATGCGGCGACCTGGTTCGATGCCGACCGGGAGCGGCGGATCATGTGGCGCACCACCGTCAGCGGCAATCCGGGACCGGCCTATGCCGGCGAGGCCAAAAGCTGGATCGCGGCTTAGGAGCAGGCCGGGGAGGCAAAGCATTCCCTCCCGTTGGATGCATAGGACCAAACCTTGTTTTGTTTTTTTGTTGCATGGAGCCGCACTTAATACATGAAGGATATTCGGCTCATCCTCCTCAGCTTCTTCTCATAAAAATAGCTGAGGGGTTTGGGGAGAATACCGTCTCCCCAACCTTCCTTGATCCCCCCACCACCGCCACATACCCATGGCATTGCCCGGAGCCACCATGGGTCTCGAGACCGATCTGCTGATCGACCGCCGCCGGCTGAAGCGCCGGCTGGCCTTGTGGCGCGGCTTCGCCGTGTTGCTGGTGGCGGGTGCCGCGGCGCTTTGGCTGGCGCGGGCCGGCGACATCCCGCTGGTCGGCACCGGCCATGTCACCCGGCTGACCGTCGCCGGCTTCATCTCGGACGACCGCAAGCTGCATGAGGCGATCGACAAGCTGGCCAAGGATGCCAGCGTCCGCGCCGTGCTGGTCGCCATCGACAGCCCCGGCGGCAGCGTCGGTGGCGGCGAGGCGCTGCATGCCGCGCTCACCAGGCTGCGCGCGGCCAAGCCGGTGGTCGCGGTGATGCGCGGCACGGCGGCCTCGGCCGGCTACATGACGGCGGTGGCGGCGGAGCGGATCTATGCCCGCGAATCGACCCTGACTGGCTCGATCGGGGTGATCCTGCAAACCGTCGACCCCTCCGAGCTGCTGGCCCGGCTCGGGGTGCGGGGCGAGGCGCTGGTCTCCGGCCCGCTGAAGGACCAGCCCAACCCCTTCCACCCGCTCTCGCCCGAGGGCCGCGCCGCCCTGCAAGGGGTGATCGGCGACATGTACGAGCAATTCGTCGCCAAGGTGGTGACCGGGCGCGGGATGCCGGAGGACCGGGTGCGGGCGCTGGCCGACGGCCGGGTCTTCACCGGGCGGCAGGCGCTGGCGGCCGGGCTGGTCGATGCGATTGGCGGCGAGGCCGAGGCGCGGGCCTGGCTGGCGGCCGAGAAGCAGGTGCCGGAGGCGCTGCCGGTCGAAGATCTCGACATTCGCGGCACCGCCGAGCGGCTGCTTGGCGCGACCTTTGGGTCCTTGGCAAAAACCCTGATTTCAGAATGGCTTGGCGTTGACGGTTTCGGTCTGCTCTGGCAGCTTCCACGCTAGATGTCGTATGATTCACGATTGTCGGTGATATCGCCGCAGGCGATCACGGTCTAGACCATGGTGGGGGCTGCTGCGCCGGCACCCGGGAAAGGCGGCGATGACCAAAAGCGAGCTGATCGCGCATCTGGCGGCGGAAAACCCGCACCTGCGCCAACCCGATATCGAATTGATCGTGGCGACGATCTTCGAGGAGATCACTGCTGCCCTGGCCCGGGGCGACCGGGTGGAATTGCGCGGCTTCGGGGCCTTCTCCGCCAAGCAGCGGGATGCCCGCACCGGGCGCAACCCGCGCACCGGCGCCGCCGTTCCGGTCGAGGGCAAATCCGTTCCCTATTTCAAGCCGGGCAAGGAACTGCGGGAAAGGGTCAACGGCGGCCAGCCGCAGGCCGCCCCGCGCCCCGCCCGCGCCGCCGCCAATACGTGAGGTCGCCATGCTGCGCTGGATCCTGCTGCTGCCCCTGCTCGTCCTGCTGATCCTGTTCGGCCTGTCGAACCGGCAGGAAGTCTATCTGTACCTCTGGCCCTTCGACCTGGCCTGGGCGGCGCCGCTGTCGATCGCCATCCTGCTGATCGGGGCGCTGTGCTTCCTGTTCGGCGCCATCGTCGCCTGGGTTTCCGGCCTGACCCACCGCGGCCGGGCGCGCCGGGCGGAGGAAGCGGCGCGGTTGCTGGAGGCGGAGGTGGCGGAGTATCGGGCGGCGGCGGCCCGCACCATCGGCCCGGTGCCGCAGCCGGCCGGCACCAACCTGGCCCGGCTGCAACGGCCGGCGGCCTGACGCGTGCTTTCCCGTCCGGAGACGGCCGCCGCGCGGATCATTCCGGCGCTGGATACCCCGGGGCTCGACCGGGCCGCCGGCCTGGCCGAAGCCCTGGCACCGCATTGCGGCCCGTTGAAGCTGGGCCTGGAGCTGTTCACCGCCGCCGGCCCGGCGGCGATGCAGCGCATCACCCCGTTGGGGCCGGTCTTCCTCGACCTGAAGCTGCATGACATCCCCAATACCGTGGCCGGGGCGGTGCGCGCGCTGCTGCCGCTGGGCCCGGCGATGCTGACGCTGCATGCCGCCGGCGGCGCGGCGATGATCGCCGCGGCCCGGGAAGCCGCCGAGGT
>JAQGIA010000164.1 GCA_028291445.1 Belnapia sp. | reverse complement strand
GGCTGGTCAGCCGCCAGCCGATCCTCGAATGCATGGCGGCGATGGCGGCCATCGCCGGGCGGACGCGGCGGATCAAATTCGGCATGAAGGTGGTCTCGCTGGCGATGCGCGACCCGGTGCTGCTGGCCAAGCAATGCGCCAGCATCGACATGCTCTCGGGTGGTCGGCTGCTGCCGGGCTTCGGCATCGGCAGCCCGCTGGCCCCCGACTGGGGGGCGCTCGGCCTCGATCCGAAGACCCGCGGCCGCATGACGGACGAGGCGCTGGAGATCATCCACCGGCTCTGGCACGAGGAGAGCGTCGATTTCACCGGCCGGCACTGGACCCTGCGCGGCGCTTCCATTTCTCCCCGCCCGGTGCAGGCGGCGCTGCCGATGTGGATCGGCGGCGCCTCGGAAGCCGCGGTGCGGCGCACCGCGCGCTACGGCAGCGGCTGGCAGGGCGGCGCGGAAACCCCCGAGGAGGCCGGTGCGGTGGTGGCCGCCATCAAGGCGGCGCTGCACGGCACCGGCCGCAGCATCGACGCCGACCACTACGGCGCCGCCTTCGCCTTCCGCTTCGGCAGCGCCGCGGACCCCGGCGTGCAGCGGCTGATGGAGGCCTACCGGCGGCGCACCGGGAAGGACCCCGCCGGGCGCTTCGTCACCGGCGATGCGACCGCCATCCTCGACCGCATCGGCGACTACGTGGCGGCCGGCCTGTCCAAATTCATCCTTCGCCCGCTCGGCGAGGGGGATGCCGAGATCCAGGCGCAGACCCGCCGGCTGATCGAGGAGGTGCTGCCCGAGGTGGCACGGCGCTGGCCCAAGCCAAGGCGCTGAGCCACACTCCCGGCAAGACCGATCCGGGAGGAAAAAACGATGTCCATCAGCCGCCGTCTGGCGCTGGCTGCGCCCGCCTTGCTGCTGGCGCCTCAGATGACGCCCCGGGCCAGGGCGCAGGCCTTCCCCAGCCGCCCGGTCCGCATGATCGTCCCCTATACCCCCGGCGGCGTCTCCGACATCACCGCCCGGCTGATGGCCGAGCCGCTGGCCGCCGCCTGGGGCCAGGCGGTGCCGGTCGAGAACCGCGCCGGCGCCGATGGGGTGATCGGCACCGAGGCGGTGGCCCGCGCCGCGCCGGATGGGCATACGCTGGGGCTGGTCTCGGTCGGCCATCCGGTGAATGCCGCCTATTACAAGCTGCCCTACGACACGATGCGGGACTTCTCCTTCGTGACGCAGACCACCTCGACGCCGCTGGTGCTCTGCGCCGCGAAGGGCTTCGGCCCCAGCACCTCGGCCGAGCTGGTGGCGCATGCGAAGGCGAATCCCGGCGTTACCTTCGCCGGCACCGGCGGCGTGGTCCGGCTGGCGCCGGTGCTGTTCGCCCAGCAGACCGGGATCGAACTGACCTATGTCCCCTATCGCGGCAGCACCCAGGCGCATCCCGATCTGATGGCCGGCCGCGTCGACATCATGTTCGACACGGTGCCGGCCGCGCTGGTGCATATCCAATCCGGCGCGCTGAAGCCGCTGGCCACCACCGGGGCGCGGCGCGCGCCGCAACTGCCCGATGTGCCGACCATCGGCGAGGCTTTCCTGCCGGGCTTCGAGGCGGCGACCTGGGGCATGGTGATCGCCCCGGCCGGGCTGCCCGCCGAGGTGCTGGCGAAGCTCAATGCCGATTGCCGCGCCGCCCTGGCCCGGCCCGAGGTGCTGGACCGTCACAAGGTGCTGGGCGCCGAGGTGGTCACCTCCTCGGCCGAGGACATGCGCCGCTTCTGCGCCGCCGAGCTGGCGAAATGGGGCGATGCGGCGAGGAAGGCCGGGATCGTCCCGCAATAGCCATCCTCAAGACGCCTGCACCTTATCCATCAGCGCCGCGAGGGCCTGCAGCAGTTCCTGCGCGGCGAAAGGCTTGCGCAGGCATGGTGCCCCGGCATGGAGGCCGAGGCGGAGACTGTGGTCGTAGCCGGTCATGATCATGAAGGGGATTTCTGCCCGCATCAGCGCATCCGCCACCAGCATGCCACTTTCGCCAGCCAGATTCAGGTCCAGGATGGCGGCATCGAGCCCGCCATCGGCCTCGGCGCCCTGCAACAACTGGAGGGCATCCGCCACTGTCGCCGCCGGCCCGACCACCCTGACGCCCCGCTCCTGCAGTTCGTCCTCCACGAACATAGCCACCAGAGCCTCATCCTCCACCAGAAGGATATTTTTTGATCGAATTCGAAATAAATCATCGCATAGTTCGGGCTGCATCATGCGGTATGCTCCCAGCGATCAAGCCTTACTTGCTTGCCCGTATACATTGACGTGAAGAATGCAGCCCGTTTGTACGGTTGCGAACGTCCACCGACTTTCAACGATGGCTTGCCCGTCGCATCAACCGCCCGGATTCGCTGCGCACCGCCCCGTAGCATTCGCAGGTGGCCTGCTCGAAGCCGGTCCGATCGGTGACTTCCGGTTGCTCTTGCTCATAGCGAATTAGGCCGGTGCGCTGCCGGCGGCGACGGTGACGCCCGAACGGCGTAACCCAAGCATCGTTGACAGCATTTCATAAGCGACCAGGAACTGATCTGCCCCGGCTCGGTCCTGCGCCATCAGCAGCCGGCGCGCCAAGCGTTGCTCCGCAAAGCGCCGCCCGCGCCTGCACCATGTTTTCCATGCCGGAATGGTCTGGGCCGTGGACCAGCGGCAGGCCACCATGCCCGTCGGTCCGACTTCCATCCTCATGCTCAAGAATGTCAGGCATCGAGACGAAACCGGACTCGATGAAGTAGCCGACCGTTATCGGCAGGGCCGCGAGCAGACGCTTGCTTGGGCTGGTAGGCATGGATTGCGACATGAGCGCTCCCCGCGACCTACGTGGGCGAGAGTTCCCGGACGCCCATGCCAAGCGGCCCGGACATCACCACGGCTATGCGTCTGCTCCGCTGTTGTCGGTACGGTTTCAACGGAACCTGGCGGCCTCCTCCAAGCCCCAGGGCGAACCGGGCCGCCCGGATCACCCGCCGGCCGGCAGCCAGACCCGGAAGCAGGCGCCGCTGCCCGGCTCGCTCTCGATCAGCAGCAGCCCGCGGTGGCGGCTGACGATATGCTTGACGATGGCCAGCCCGAGCCCGGTGCCGCCGGCGCTGCGCGACCGGCCGCGGTCCACCCGGTAGAAGCGCTCGGTCAGCCGGGGGATATGCTCGGCCGGGATGCCGGGCCCGTCGTCGGTGACGGTCAGCAGCACGCCGGGCCGCGCGGGCAGTCGCGGGCCGCCCTCGCAGCGGGCCACCGCGAGCTGGATCGCGCCGCCTTCCCGGCCATGGCGCACGGCATTTTCCAGCAGGTTGCGCACCACCTGGGCCACCTGCTCGCCATCCGCCGGGGCGGCCACCGCCGCCTCCTCCAGCACCAGGGCCAGGCTGGCGCGGCGGGTGCGGAACAGCGGTTCCAGCGCCTCCGCCTCGGCCCGGGCGATGGCGGCGACCGCGGCGCGGCCGACCGGCGGCTGGTGCTCGGTCAGCGCGATGCGCGACAGCCCCAGCAGATCGTCGATCAGCCGGCGCATCCGCTCCGATTGCTCGGCCATGATGCCGAGGAAGCGCATGCGGGCTACCGCGTCGTTCTCCGCCGGGCCACGCAGCGTCTCGATGAAGCCGATCAGGCTGGACAGCGGGGTGCGCAGCTCATGGCTGGCATTGGCGACGAAATCCGCCCGCATCCGCTCCACCGCCCGCTCCCGCGAGCGGTCGGACAGCACGATGACGATGCGGCCGCCATCGGCCAGGGCCGGCTCCATCGGGATGACCTGGGCGACGATGTCGCGCAGTACCGGCACCGGCAGCACCAGATCGGCAGTCTGCGGCTGGCGCTCCGCCAGCGCCCGGTCCACCGCCGCCGCCAGGGTCGGGTGGCGCAGCAGCGCCGCCACGTCGCC
>JAQGIA010000328.1 GCA_028291445.1 Belnapia sp. | reverse complement strand
ATGCCCAAGGCAGTCCCGGCAGGCTGCACCCAGGTTTTCCCGCCGCCGGCAGCGAAGCGCATCTGCAGGCCAGGGCAGCCCGCGTCGGCAAGATCACGGCGGCCTTATCTCTGCGGTCTCGCGGATGGCCTTGGCGATCGCCGTCTCGGTCAGCCTGACCGGCATTGGTGATTCTCGATGCTCAAACGGGGCTTCAGCGGGGGCTTCACGGGCGGCGCGTCATTGGCGAACGCCACCGGACGGCAGCGAGGGAAGTTCGGCGCCAGCGCTGTGGTAAGCAAGTCAGAGCAAAAGGTTAGTAATTGGGGTCGGGCACCCGCGAACACCGACGGTTATATGCCTTTGTATATATCACCAGACTTTTAATCTCGTGGACGTGGGTTCGAGCCCCACCCGGCTCACCAGCACCAAAGCAGGTGATGCGCCGCCGCCGATCTGACCTATGCTCGTGCCGCGTGGTCGCGTTCCGGCTGAGCCGGCCGCTTCGGATCACGCTTCAGCAGCGGAGCAGGGCATGCACGTCGGCGTATTCTACTTCCCGACCGATTACGGGATCGATCCTGCGGAACTGGCCAGGGCGCTGGAGGATCGCGGCTTCGATTCGCTCTTCCTCTGCGAGCACACCCATATCCCGGCCAGCCGGCGTTCGCCCTTCCCGGGTGGTGGCGAATTGCCGAAGCGCTATGTCCATACCCACGACCCTTTCGTGGCGCTGTCCTTCGCCGCCGCGGCGACCAAGACGCTGCTGCTCGGCACCGGGGTCTGCCTGGTGCCGCAGCGCGACCCGATCATCACCGCCAAGACCATCGCCAGCCTGGATCGCCTTTCGGGCAGCCGCTTCGTCTTCGGCATCGGCGGCGGCTGGAACGTGGAGGAGATGGAGAACCACGGCGCCCGCTACCCGACCCGCTTCAAGCTGATGCGCGAGCGGGTGCTGGCCATGAAGGCGCTATGGACCGAGGAGGCCGCCAGCTTCCACGGCGAATTCGTCAACTTCGATCCGGTCTGGTGCTACCCGAAGCCGCTGCGCCAGCCGCATCCGCCGATTTTGCTGGGCGGCGAGACCGATTTCACGCTGAAGCGCGTGGTCGAGTTCTGCGATGGCTGGTTCCCCCGCGCCGGCGCCGGCTTCGACCCGGCGGTGGCGAAGGGCCGGCTGCGCCAGGCCGCCGAAGTTGCCGGGCGCGACCCGGCCAGCCTCGGCATGACCGTGTTCCGCGCCCCGCCCGATGCCGCCAAGCTGGTGCCTTACCGGGAGGCCGGGGTGGAGCGCGTGCTGCTGGAAGTGCCCGACCTCGACCGCGACGGCATCCTCCGCCGGCTGGACGAGATGGCGCCCCTGACGGCCTGAGCCGGGCCGGGGCTGCCGGTACGGAACCCGGAGCGCCGGGCGGCATTGCTTGGCCATGCCCTCCATCGATCCGGAAGCCCTCGGGGTCCTGCGCCAGGCGCTGGGCCTCGACCGGGCCGCCATGCCCTATCGCAACCACTTCCCGGCGCCGGACGATGATCCGGTGCTGTTGGGCCTCGTCCGCCAGGGCCTCATGGCGATCGGGCAGTCGGTCCCCGGCGGCCTCCGGCTGTTCCATGTCACGCCCGCCGGCGCCCGCCGGATCGGCAGCCCGCTGCCGCCGACGGCACCCGACCGGATCATCGGCTGACAAGCCCGCCACCGGCAGGGCCCGGCCGCGGCGTCCCGTGCCGGGACCAGGGTGAAGCTGCATTGACCGCGCGGCGCGAACATGCGGCACTCCGCCCGCCACGAGCCTTACCACCTGCGGAGGAAACCCAATGTTCATCGAGCAGCGCATCTACACCGCGCATCCCGGCAAGCTGCCGGCTTGGCTGAAGCTCTACAGCGAGATCGGCGGCCCGGCCTCCTCCCGCACCCTGACCCCGCTGATGGGGATGTTCACGGTCGAATTTGGCCAGATCAACCGGGTGCTGTTCCTGCGTGGCTTCGACGACATCGACGAGCGCGAGCGCGGCATGGCGCGGCGCGATGCCGACCCCGACTGGCAGCGCTTCCTGGGCGAAACCCGCCCCATCAACGCGCTGATGGCGCAGGAAGCCAAGCTGCTGAAGACGGTGTCCTTCTCGCCGATCCAGAAGGTCGGCCAGCCCTTCGAGCGGAAGCTCGACGGCGACGCCATGTTCGTCGACCACCGCACCTATGACTTCCACCCGGGCAAGGCGAATGCCTGGATCGACGCCTATGAGAAATTCGGCAAGCCGGTGCAGGACCGGCTGCTGGGCCAGCTGCTGTTCTTCGCGGTGACCGAATGCGGGCCGATCAACCAGGCGGTCTTCGCCTGGGGCTATAGTTCGCTCGGCGACCGCGACCGCCGCCGCAGCCAGATGATGGCCGATCCGGGCTGGGCCGAATTCCAGAAGGCGACCGGGCCGCTGGGCGCGCTGAAGCAGCAGTCCACGCTGGTGCTGAAGCCGGTGCCCTGGTCGCCGATCCGTTGACCGCCATGACCCTCAGGCGCTTCCTCGCCGGCGCTGCACTGGCGCTCGGCCTGGCTTCGGGCGCCGCCCAGGCCGGGTCGGGCTTCGATGCCATCAAGGCGCGCGGGACCCTGCTGTGCGGCGTGAATGTCGGCGTCGCCGGCTTCTCGCTGCCCGATAGCCAGGGCACCTGGCGCGGCATGGACGCCGATCTCTGCCGCGGCCTCGCCGCCGCGGTCTTCGGCGACCCGGCCAAGGTCCGCTTCGTCCCGCTGACCGCGGTGCAGCGCTTCACCGCGCTGCAATCGGGCGAGATCGACGTGCTGATCCGCCAGACCACCCTGACCATGACGCGCGACACCACGCTCGGCCTGCGCATGGTCACGGTGAACCTCTACGACGGCCATGGCTTCATGGTGCGGAAGGACGCCAATATCGCCGACCCCAAGGGGATGGATGGGATGACCATCTGCCTCTCGCCGGGCACGACGAACGAGCTGGTGACCGCCGACTGGTTCCGCACCAATGCGCTGCGCTTCACCCCGCTGCTGCAGGAGCGCATGCAGGACAGCGCCACCTCGCTGCAGGCCGGGCGCTGCGACGCGATCGGCACGGATGCGACCCAGCTTGCCGCGCTGCGCAGCCAGTTCCAGCAACCGGGCGACTACGTCATCCTGCCGCAGCGCTTCAGCAAGGAGCCCTATGGCCCGGTGGTCCGCCGCGACGACCAGGAATGGTTCGACGTGGTCCGCTGGACCGTATCGGCGCTGATCCAGGCGGAGGAGCTGGGGGTCACCAGCGCCAATCTGGAAGCGATGAAGGCGAGCCCGAACCCCGATACCCGCCGGCTGCTCGGCGTCGACCCGCTGCTGGGCAATGCCCTGAAGCTGGATCCGGCCTGGGCCTACAATGCCATCCGGGCGATCGGGAATTACGGCGAGCTGTTCGAGCGCCATCTTGGGCCAAAGACCGCGATCGGGCTGGAGCGGGGGATGAACCGGCTCTGGACCGAGGGCGGGTTGATGTATTCCTGGCCGATGCGGTAGGCATCTGGGTACCGCGCCGCGCTTCGGCTGTTGCCGTGGCGCGGCGCGGCGCCTAGTTTGCCGCTCCGTCGGGGCGTGGCGCAGTCTGGTAGCGCATCTGCTTTGGGAGCAGAGGGTCGGAGGTTCGAATCCTCTCGCCCCGATACCTTGTTGGGAATCCCGCATGCCGAAGCTCGTCCGCATCTTCGTCCCGCCCCGCAATGCGATGCAATCCGGCCGGGCGCGCTCCCATGGCTGGATCCTGGCCTTCGAGCCGGGTGAACGCCAGCGGCTGGATCCGCTGATGGGCTGGGCGGGCTCGGGCGATACCGATGCCCAGGTCAGCCTGCATTTCGACTCAAAGGAAGACGCCATCGCCTATGCCGAGGCGCAGGGCCTGGCCTATGAGGTCGAGGAGCCCAAGCCGGTCCGCATCAAGGCCAAGGTCTATGCCGATAACTTCCGCTTCGGTCGGACCGACAACTGGACGCACTGAACGGTTTGCGCCCGTAGCTCAGGTGGATAGAGCACGCGCCTTCTAAGCGCGATGTCGCAGGTTCGAACCCTGCCGGGCGCGCCACCTGATCCGTGGGCAAGGCTAATCCGCGGGTAGGGCTAATCTGTGGGCAGGGCCAGGCTCCACGCCGCCCGGATGCTGCCGCCGGGCGGCACCGAGAGCATCCCCGGCTTGGCCGCGAATTCCCCGTCCCAGCCTTCCGGGCTGCTGAAGCCGCACCAGGGCTCGATGCAGAGGAAGCCGGCGCCGGGCTTCGACCACAGACCGAGGACGTCAAAGCCCTCGAAGTCGAAGCGCAGCCGGGGGCCGCCGGGCGGGCCATAGGTCAGGCCACGGCTGGCGATGCCATCCAGGATCAGCGCATCCTCGGCGAACAGCGCCTCGGCCAGTGGCAGATGCCGGCCCTGGACCGGGCTCGGCAGCGGTGCCGGGCGCAGCAGCCCGGCCGCCAGCCGCCGCACCGGCGCTGGCTCCGGCAGGTCGAAGTCCAGCGCATGCGGTTGCCCTTCGGCGCCCGGCAGCGGCCAGCGGAAGGCCGGATGGGCCCCGAGCGAGGCCGGCAGCGGCGCCTTTCCGGGATTTTCCAGCCGGTATTCCACCCGCAGCCGGGTGCCGGCGACGGCATAATGCAGTTCGAGCCCGAAGGCGAAGGGATAGCTGGCGCGGCTGGCGGCATCATCCTCCAGCCGGAAGGTGCAGCGATCTGTCGCCTGGGCGACCAGCCTGAAGTCGCGGTCGCGGGCGAAGCCGTGCTGGCGCATCGAATAGGTTTGCCCGGCATGGCGATAGGCATCCCCCGCCAGCCGGCCAATGATGGGAAACAGCACCGGCGCGTACCGCGGCCAAGCCGGCCCGGCATTCCAGAGGTAGTCGCGCCCCGCCCGGTCCTGCAGCCGGCACAGTTCGGCACCGGCCGGCTTGATGCTGGCGGCCAGCCCCTCGGCGGCGATCCGGACCGGCTCCATCCCTCAGACCGGGCCCAGCGGCCGGTGCGGCGGCGGCGGTAGATCCACCACGACGGCATCGCCCGGCCGCACCGTGCCGCCCGCCAGCACCACCCCCATGATGCCGGCCTTCCGCACCAGCCGCCCCGCCGCATCCCGCCCGAGCACGGCCGCCAGCAGCCCTGGCTGCCAGCGCTCGATCTGGCGGCAGGGATTGCGCAGCCCGGTTACCTCGACCACCGCCGCATCCCCCAGCCGCAGCAGCGTCCCGACCGGCAGGCCCAGGAGGTCGATGCCCCGCGTGGTGACATTCTCCCCAAGCTCGCCCGGCGCCACCTGGAAGCCGGCCGCGGTCAGTTCCTCGAACAGTTCGGCCTGGATCAGATGCAACTGGCGCAGGTTGGGCTGCCTGGGGTCCTGGGCGACGCGGGAGCGGTGCTGCACCGTCACCCCGGCATGGGCATCCCCGGCCACCCCGAGCCCGGCCAGCAGCGTGATCTCCGTCGCCAGGGGCTTGGCGAAGCGATGCGCGCCATCCCGTGCCACCGCCACCACCTGTCCCGACATGAACCCTCCCGGCTCACCAGGCGAAGACGGCATCGCCTGGTGGATAAGCTCATAATCCGCCGCATCGCGGGTGGCCACTTCGGGACAGCAGCATATAGCGGCCCCGAGGCGTTTCGGAGGGGAGGGGTCCTTGCCCTATACGGCATATCGGGCGAATGGCGCAGGTCCTGCGGTTGCCTGGCGTGGAATTCGCATGACCTGCACCTACCCTAGGCCCAGATACCTTGAAGCCTGGACCGACTTGAAGACCAGAGTGAAGCGGAGACGACAATGCGCGTGGTGATCCTGGGCAGTGGCGTGGTCGGTGTGACCAGCGCTTGGTATCTCGCCCGAGCCGGCCATCAGGTGACGGTGCTGGATCGCCAGCCGGCCGCCGGCATGGAGACCAGCTTCGCCAATGCCGGCCAGGTCTCGCCGGGTTATTCCGCCCCCTGGGCCGGCCCAGGCATCCCTATCAAGGCGCTGAAGTGGCTGATGATGCGCCACCGGCCGTTGGTCTTCTGGCCGCAGGCGACCGGGGGGCTCTACCCCTGGCTTGCCCGCATGCTGGCGAATTGCACCGAGGAAGCCTACGCCATCAACAAGGCCCGCATGGTCCGCCTCGCCGAATACAGCCGGGATTGCCTGCGCGACCTGCGCGACGAAACCGGCATCGAATACGACCAGCGCACCCAGGGAACGCTACAGCTGTTCCGCACCCAGAAGCAGCTTGACGCGGTGGGCGGGGACACCGCCGTGCTGGATAATTTCAAGGTGCCCTACGAGTTGCTCGATCCCGCCGGCTGCATCCGCGCCGAGCCGGCGCTGGCCCTGGTCCCGGGCAAATACGTCGGCGGCCTGCGTCTGCCGGGTGACGAGACGGGGGATGCCCATATCTTCACCCAGCGCCTGGCAGCGCTTGCCGCCGAGGCCGGGGTGGAGTTCCGCCAGGGCGTCACCATCCAGGCGCTCGAGACCGAGGGTGACCGCATCACCGGGGTGCGGACCGACCAGGGCCTCGTCGCCGCCGACAGCTACGTGGTCGCCTTGGGCAGCTATTCGACCGCCCTGCTGCGCCCGCTGGGCGTCTTCGTGCCAGTCTATCCGGTGAAGGGTTATTCATTGACCTTACCCGTTACTGATGAATCCGCCGCACCGATCTCCACTGTCATGGACGAGACTTTCAAGGTGGCAATCACCCGACTCGGTAACAGAATTCGCGTTGGAGGGACTGCGGAACTGGCTGGATTTTCTTTGAAACTACGCAAACCACGGCGGGAAACCCTGGCCCATTCAGTCGGTGATCTGTTTCCACGGGGCGGGGATCTGGCCCAGGCCAGCTTCTGGACCGGCCTTCGTCCGATGACCCCGGACGGCACGCCCGTGGTTGGCCCGACCCGCTATCGCAACCTGCATCTCAACACCGGCCATGGCACCCTCGGCTGGACCATGGCTTGCGGCAGCGGCCGGCTGCTGGCCGATCTCATCACCGGTCGGAAGCCTGAGATCATTAGCGATGATCTGGCATTGACCCGCTACGCTGGCGCTTGACCAATTCCCCGAGTCAGCGTCAGCAGAACCCCTGACTCGGGAGCTCACTCATGGATTATCGCATCCTCGGCCGCAGTGGAATCAAGGTCAGCCGGCTTTGCCTCGGCACCATGATGTTCGGCGGCCCGACCGATACAACGACCAGCCACCGACTGATCGCCAAGGCCTCCGAGTCGGGCATCAACTTCCTCGACACGGCCGATGCCTACAACGCCGGCAAGTCCGAGGAGGTGGTCGGCACCGCTATCGCTGGTAACCGTCACGCCTGGATTCTGGCCACCAAGATCGCCAACAGGGTGGGGAAGGGGCCCAACGAGGGTGGCCTCTCGCGCAAATGGGTCATCCAGGGCGCCGAGGCCTGTCTGAAGCGGCTCGGCACCGATTTCGTGGATATCCTGTACCTGCACAAGGAAGACCATGCGACGCCGCTGGAGACCACGGTCCGTGCCCTGGCGGAGCTGGTTCGCGCCGGTAAGATCCGACACTTCGGCGTCTCGAATTACCGGTCCTGGCGCATCGCCGAAATTTGCCGGCTATGCGACGATATCGGCATCGACCGGCCCATCGTCTCCCAGCCCTACTACAACGCCATGAACCGCCAGCCGGAGGTCGAGCAGATCCCCGCCGCGATGCATTACGGCCTCGGCGTCGTGCCCTATAGCCCGCTCGCTCGCGGCGTGCTGACCGCGAAATACCGCCCCGGCGAAGCGCCCGAGGCCGGCAGCCGCGCCGCCCGCCAGGACAAGCGCATGCTGGAAACCGAGTTGCGCGCCGAGTCGCTCGATATTGCTCAGACGATCCGCAAGCATGCCGAGTCGGTGGGGACGACCGCCGCGCATTTCGCCATCGGCTGGGTGCTGAACAACCGGCTGGTCACCGCTTCCATCGTAGGGCCCCGGACGGAGGCGCATCTCGACGACTACCTGGCGGCGCTGACCTATCGCTTCACCGCGGCGGACGAGGCGCTGGTCGATGGGCTGGTGCCGCCCGGGCATCCCTCGACGCCGGGCTACAATGATCCGCAATACCCGATCGAGGGGCGGCTCTCGGCAACGGGCTGAACCGCCTCAGCCGGCGGCCAGCGCCACGTCCAGCAGGCGCTCCAGCACCTCGGGCTCCTGCGCCCCGGCGATGGCGCTGCGGCCGGCGACAACGAAGCAGGGCACCCCGTTGATGCCCAGGCGATGCGCCCGGAGATTGTCGGCATGCACCGCCTCTACCTCGGCCACGGTGGCGAGGAAGCGCCGGGCCAGCGCGCCGTCCAGCCCCTGCTGGCTGGCGATGGCGCCCAGCACATGCGCATCGCCGATATCCGCGCCCTGGGTGAAATAGGCCTCGAAGATCGCCTCCACCATCTGGTCGGCGGCGCCGAACCGCCCGGACCAACGGACCAGCCGATGCGCGTCGAGCGAATGCGGTACCCGGCGGATGCGTTCGAAGCGGAAATCGATCCCCTCGGCCCGGCCGAGGTCGGCGATGGTGCCGTGCAATCGCCGGGCGCGGTCCTCGCCGCCGAATTTGCGCACCAGGTAGTCCTGCCGCGGCACCCCCTGAGGCGCCAGGTCGGGATTCAGCAGGAAGGGCCGCCACAGCAATTCGGCCGCCACGTCCGGGCGCGACCGCAGGGTCCGCCGCAGCCGACGGATGCCGAGGAAGCACCAGGGGCAGACCAGGTCGAAGACGATCTCGATCGGCAAGCGCGCGCGGGGTGGGGAGAGCAGGTTCACCCGCGCAATATAGGCTGAGCCGAGGGCTGCGGCGATGGCCGTCTGCCGCGCCGCCCCTTATATCGCCGTGACGATCCCATCGCCGCCACCGCGCCGGGCTGCCTGGCGCAGGGCCCGCGCCCGATTGACCAGCGCCGCAGTATCCTCCGCGCCGCCACGGCTGAGCGCGAGGCCGATGCTGCAGGTCAGCGGCACCGCGCCGACCGGGGTCGGCACCGGCAGGTGCCGCATCACCCGCAGCAGCCGTTCCGCCGCGCCTTGCGCCTGCACCGGGAAGATATCGGCCAGGCAAATCCCGAAGCCATCGTCCAGCCGACCCACCAGATCCTGGCCGCGCACCTGCTCATGCAGCCGGTCCGCCACGCCGAGCAGCACGGCATCCCGCACCAGCGCACCAAGCGCGTCGCCGTGGTGGCTGGGCAGGCGGTCCAGCCCATCGATCTCGAGACAAAGCAAGCCGACCTGCGGCCCGACTGGTTCGGCCATCGCCAGCACCGCCTCGATGAAGCGCAGCAGGGAAGCCTCGGTAGCCGCCCCGGTCACCGGGTCCCGGTGCGGGTCCGATGCGGCAGGCTCTGGCTGCGGCCCGTCCTGGGCCTGGGTCATCGACGGCGGCATGAGGCAGGGGGTCCTGGCGGCTGACTGGGCATGGAAGGGTTTTTAGGTATTTCGGTTGCCGTATGATTAATCGGGCTGGATTGCGCTGCCGGTCATGGCGGTCCAGCCCCATCGGGCTACCCCTCCGCGGCTCTTGTCTCCCGCTGGTCAAGCCTGTCTGCTGGCCTCGATCAGCCCAAGGAATCCGCATGTCCGTCTTCGATGCCATTGCCCGTCGCCAGGCCGAGCTGGCCGCGATCCGTCAGGATATCCACGCCAACCCGGAGCTTGGCATGGCGGAGCACCGCACCGCGGCGCTGGTCGCCCGCAAGCTGGAGGAATGGGGGATCGAGGTGCATCGCGGCGTCGGTGGCACCGGCGTGGTCGGCGTGCTGCGCGCCGGCAACGGTGACCAGGCGATCGGCCTCCGCGCCGACATGGACGCGCTGCCGATGGAGGAGGCCAACGACCTGCCCTACCGCAGCACCGCCGGCGGCCGGATGCACGCCTGCGGGCATGATGGGCATACCACCATGCTGCTCGCCGCGGCGCAGTACCTGGCGGAAACCCGGGCCTTCAACGGGACGGTGAATTTCATCTTCCAACCGGGTGAGGAAGGCTGCGGCGGGGCGCTGGCCATGCTGGCCGACGGACTGTTCGAGCGCTTCCCCTGCAACCAGGTCTTTGCCATGCACAACCGCCCTGGTCTGGCGATCGGGGAATACGCCATCCGCAGCGGCCCGACCGCGGCCGGCGGCGCCTTCTTCGACATCATCGTGGAGGGCAAGGGCTCGCATGGCGCCCGGCCGGAGGCCGGCATCGACCCGGTGCTGGCCGCCTGCCACATCACCGCGGCGCTGCAATCCATCGTCTCCCGCAACATGCCGCCGATGGATACCGCGGTGATCAGCGTGACCAAGATCGCCGGCGGTGACGCCTACAACATCATCCCGCAGACCGCGAAGATCTCCGGCACCGCGCGGTTCTTCACCGACAAGACCCGGGCCCTGATCGAGACCGGCCTGCAGCGGGTGGCCGAGGGCGTCGCCGCCGGCTTCGGCGCCACCGCCTCGCTCGACTTCCGGCTGATCTTCGCCCCCACCGTCAATGCCCCGGAGCAGACCGAGCGCTTCGCCGCCGCCGCCGCCGAGCTGGTCGGCGAGGCCAAGGTGGACCGCACCAAGCCGCCGGGGATGGGCTCGGAGGATTTCAGCTTCATGATGCAGCAGGTGCCCGGCGCCTATCTGCATGTCGGCAACGGCGACAGTGCCTCGGTGCACAACCAGCATTATAATTTCAACGACGCCGCTATTCCCTATGGCGCGGCGCTGCTGGCGCGAGTGATCGAGCGGGAGCTGCCGCGCGGCCAGGCGGGGTGAGGGGCGCGGGATAGCATGGTGATGGACGGGGTGTGACCGCGAGCGAACGGTCCCTTCGCCTCGGTTGGCCAGTCGTTAGCGCGCTGTCGAGAGCGCGCTAACGACGAGAGGCGCGCGTCAGCGAAGTGATGCGCAAGGGTCGATCCGCGGGGCAGGCCGAGGTGGCGGATGAGGTGGGATTCGAACCCACGGTGGGCTTGCACCCACGCCGGTTTTCAAGACCGGTGCAATCGACCGCTCTGCCACCCATCCGATGCCGCCGGCGATGATTATGCGATAGGCGCCTGGCCGACAAGACGGCGGAGCAATAGGTTGAGTTTGCGGGTCCGGCACCCCCGAAACCTCCCTTCACGGCCGCTCGATCCGCCAGAATTCTCCGGACCCGTTTATCTTGTTCTGGAACAATCCCTCTGGGTTGTGGCATTATCGTTTTGCACGCTCAACGTGCATGACGATGAGGGCAATATGCTCAACGATCCGTACCTGCAGCCGGCCTTGCGTGAAGTTTCCTCCTCTCAGCCCACCGGCCGCCGCCTGACGGAGAAGATCCTTGTCGCCTTTCACCAAGCTTGCGATCAGGCCGACATAGAAGTCGCCAGCTCCCTGATCGCCGTCGTGGAGACGATAATGCGACAGGATCGGTCCTTCTTCGGCCCCGACCGGCGTCGCCGCCTGGACAATCTGGTCGCCGCCTATGAGCGGCTCTGGTTCATCAAGCACACCGGGGAAGACGACATGGAGGTCGTGGCCCTGGCGGCCGCAAACGGCTAGGCCGCGCCCCGCTGCGTCACCCGGCGGCAAGTAACCGGGCCAGCGGTCTCACGGCGCTGTCTCACGGCGCTGTCAAATGTACCGTGATGGACGTCCGGCTGCCGCCTCCTTATGCTTGGGTCACCAGACCTGACCGATTCTGCGGTTGATGGGGAGGACAGCATGACCCGATCGACCTTTGCCCGATTGTCCGTGGGATTGTTGCTGACCTGCCCGGTGCTGCTACCGGCCGCGGGCCAGGCGCAGAACCTGCCTCCGGTGGACCCACGGGCCACCGTCAGCTTCATCACCGAGAACGATACCTACGGCAGCAACACCGACCGTTTCTACACCAACGGTGCCCGGTTCAACTGGAGTTCCGCCGAGGATTCGCTGCCCGGCCCCATGGCCTCGCTCGACCGCGCCCTGGCCGATATCTTCGGGCCCGCCCGCAGCCGCTGGGGCTTCGCGCTCGGGCAGAACATGTACACCCCGATCAACAAGCGGCTGCGCGATCCGGACCCGCGCGATCGTCCCTATGCCGGCCTGCTGTACGGCGAGATCTCGCTCGACCGGCGCACCGAGACGACGCTTGATCGCTTCAGCCTCACCCTTGGCGTGGTCGGCCCGACGTCGCTCGCCCGGCAGACGCAGGACATCGTCCATGCACTGATCGGCGACCGCCAGGCACGCGGCTGGGGTTTCCAGATCCACGACGAGCCGGTCTTCAACCTGGCCTATGACCGCACATGGCGGGCGCCGTTGCTGGCGCTGCCGGCCGGCCTCGCGGTGGATGCCCTGCCGACGGTGACGCTCGCCGCGGGCACCATCATGACCTATGCCTCGGCCGGCGTCCGGGTGCGCTTCGGCCAGGGGCTGGGCCGCGACTTCGGACCGCCGCGCATCCGGCCCGCCGTCGCCGACAATCCGGCCCCGGTGGGCGAGGGCTTCGGCTGGTACCTGTTCGCCGGCGCCAGTGGCCGCGCCGTGGCGCGCGACATCACGCTCGACGGCAATACCTTCCGGGACAGCCGCTCGGTGGATCCGCGGCATTTCGTCAGCGATGTGGAAATGGGCGGCGCGGTCTTCTGGCACAATATCCGGCTGGCCTATACCCAGGACTTCCGCAGCAAGGAATATGTCGGCCAGAAGAAGGACTTCATCTTCGGCGCCCTTTCGCTGTCCCTGTCCTTCTGAAGCGAAGCGCGATGCGCTGAGAAGACCGGGGCGAATACTTTCGCCCCGGTCCTTCTTCCCGCCGGCTATTCGCCCGCCAGCCGCGCCGCCATCATCGGCGCCCCCAGCCGCATCATCCCATTCACATCCGGCGACCGCTCCAGCCCGATGACCGCATCGGCCAGCTGGATCGCCCGCTCGCGCCCCAGCACCGCATCCACCAGCCCGTGGAACTTGGCGCGCAGCTCGGCTTCGGTCAGGAAGTTTTCCGGCTCGCCCTTGGCGATGCGGATCATCCGTACATGATCCTCACCCCGCGCCCGAACCGTCAGCTTGCCGGACATGTATTCGGGGAACAGCGCCTGGACCTCGGGGTCCTCGACGCAATTGACCTTGGGCAGCATGGCCCGCACCACCGGATCCTGGAGATGCGCATAGCTGTCCCAGCCCATGTGGCCATGCACCAGGCCGCAGGCGACGACGAAGGGACCGCTGAACTGGCCGTCGACCACGTTCTGCGGGTTCTGCTTATAGGCCAGCGGCGCGCCGACCAGCAGCATCCCCTTGTTCGGCAGCCCCATGGTAACCGCCTCGATCTCCTCCGGCTTGAGGCCGAGTTCGGCCCGCAGCGCGATCGCCGCGTCGACGCAGGCATGGCCGTAGCGGCAGGAGGGATAGGGCTTCACCGCCGTATTCATCAGTTCGAACTGGGTGCCGAGACCTTGCAGCGCCCGCTCCGGCGTCGGGTTGGGCGCATAGGCGCGGAGGAAGCCGGCCTTGCCCTCGAAGGCTTCCGAGGCACCCCGGAAACCTTCGCGCGCCAGGGTCGCGGCGGCCAGGCCGTTCATCGCGCTCCAGCCGACCTGGAAACGCTTGGTCCAGGCGCCATTGGCGAGGAATTGCAGGCTGCCGGCGGCCTGGGAGAGGGCGATCCCGAAGGCGTCCTGCATGCCCTTGGTGTCCAGCCCGAAGACCCGGGCGGCCGCGGCGGCGGCGCCGAAGGCCCCGCAGGTGGCAGTTGGGTGGTAGCCGCGGTCGTAGTGGTCGCCGCCGGGCAGCGCCAGCGCCAGCCGGCAGGTCACCTCATAGCCCGCGACGATGGCCGAGAGCACGGTGCGGCCATTGGCGCCGACCATCTCGGCCGCGGCCAGCGCGGCAGGAATAACCGGTGCGCCAGGATGCAGCGTGCCGGCCGCATGGGTGTCGTCGAAGTCGAGGCTATGGGCCAAGGCGCCGTTCAGCATCGCCGCGCCGGCCGGGGTATAGCGGGCGCTGTCGCCCAGCACGGCCGAGCCGCCGGCGGCCAGCCCCAGCGCCCGGGCCATGGCCAGCAGGGCAGGGGTGCTCTCCGCGTCGTGCCGGCCGCGCACGATGTTGCCCACCAGGTCCAGCACCAGGTAGCGGGTGCGCTCCTGCACCTCGGGCGGCAGCGTGGCGAAATCGAGCGAGGCGCAATAGGCGGCGATGGTTTCGGTGACGGCGGCCATGGCGTTTTCCCAAGGAAGTTCCGCCGATCCTAGCACCCTGGGCCGCGCTTCCAAGTACCCACGCTCCAAGCAGCGCCGGCTCGTGAAGGCAGCACTGGCTCGCGCTGCTGCCTGCATGCAGCGGTTGCAGCCGACCGGTCGCCATGGCACCTCTCCGTGCATGCCCCAGCGCCGCCTGTTCCTGACCATCCCCGCCCTGTTGCTGGCCGGACCTGCCTTCGCGGCCGCCACCGGCTTCGAGGGCTTTCTCGAGGATATCCGTGGCGAGGCCCGGCGCGCCGGCGTCTCCGCCGCCACCTTGCAACGCGCCCTGTCCGGCATCCGCCTGAACGACCGGGTGCTGGAGCTGGACCGCAAGCAGCCGGAAGGCGCGCTGAGCTGGGAGAGCTACCGCGACCGCATCGTCTCGCAGACCCGCATCGACAATGGCCGGCGCAACTACGCCGATAGCCGCAGCCTGCTCGCCGCCATCGGCACCCGCTATCGGGTCGATCCGCGCGTCATCGTGGCGATCTGGGGCATGGAGACCAATTTCGGCACCAATACCGGCGGCTTCGGCGTCATCGAGGCCTTGGCAACCCTGGCCTGGGACGGCCGCCGCGCCAGCTACTTCCGCACCGAGCTGATCGCCGCGCTGCGGGTGCTGGAAGGCGGCCATGTCACCCCCGCCCGGATGCGCGGCAGCTGGGCCGGTGCCATGGGCCAGCCGCAGTTCATGCCCTCCAACTTCGAGCGTCTCGCGGTCGACTTCGACGGCGACGGCCGGCGCGACATCTGGGACAGCCGGGCCGATGCCCTGGCCTCGATCGGCAATTACTTGGCCCGCAACGGCTGGCGGGATGCCGAGCCTTGGGGCCAGGCGGCCCAGCCGCCGCCGGATCTCGACCCGGAGCGGGCCGATACCGATGCCAAGCGTTCGCTGCGCGAATGGTCCCGCCTCGGCTTCCGCCAGGCCGATGGCCGGCCGCTGCCCGCCTCCGAGATCGAGACAAGCCTGGTCCTGCCGCGCAACGGCAATGGCCAGGTCTTCCTCTGCCACCAGAATTTCCGGGTCATCCGCCGCTACAACCCGCCGGTGAATTACGCCCTGGCGGTCGGGTTGCTGTCGGATAATTTCGGTTGAAGCAGGCCGCCGCCGTTGCCCTGGCGCTGCTGGCGGCCGGCTGCATCCGCTCGGCCCCACCGCCGTCCCAGCCCAGCGCCCGCTACACCCTGGGCGAGCCCTATGCGCTCGGCGGCGTCTGGTCCTATCCGCGAGAGGATTTCAGCCTCGACGACAGCGGCATCGCCGCCGTGCTGCCGCGCAGCGGCCGCGGCCGGCCCACCGCCAATGGCGAGATCTTCGACCCGGACCGGCTGGTGGGCGCGCATCGCACGCTGCAACTCCCGGCCATCGTCGCGGTGTGGAATCTCGAGAATGGCCGCGAAATCCGCATCCGGGTGAACGACCGCGGCCCGGTGCAACCCGGCCGCATCCTCGGCCTCTCGCCGCGCGCGGCCCAGTTGCTGGACATCCCGCCGGGCGGTGCCGCGCAAATCCGCATCCGGGTGGAGACGGCGCCCAGCCAGGCGCTCGCCCGCGCCCTGCCCAGCCCGGATCGGCCCGGGATGGCGCTGGCCCCGGTACCGCGCGCCGCCGTCGAGACCGAGGCGCTCGCCCCGTTGCCCGGCGCCCGGGAGGCGACGCGCATCCGTCGCGCCCCCAGCGGCCGGGTCGCCGAAACCATCGCCGACAGCGCCCCGGTCCTGCCGCCCGACCCGCTGCCCGAGTCGCTCACCCAGCAATATTCCAGGCCCGGCCGGCTGCTGGTGGAAGCGGGCAATTTCTTCCGCCGCGACCTGGCGCAGCGCCAGGCGGCGCAGCTTGGCGGCCTCGGCGCCCGGGTCGAGCCCTTCGGCAACGGACGGCAGCCGCAATTCCGGGTACGGCTCGGCCCCTATGCCGATCTGGCCGCCGCGGACCGCGCCGTGGCCGGCGTGCTCGCCGCCGGCCTGCCCGAGGCACGGTTGCTGGTCGAGTAGCGACCGCATCGCAACACCTGCCGCCAAGCCACCATGCCGGCTCGTTTTTCTACCTCCGCGCACAGACATCCATTTCGTACAAACCCTTGAGCGGCGATGGCAGGAAGGCGTATGCCGGGACAACCTGCCCACCGGAGTGCTTCCGCCATGTCCTTGCGCCCTGATGCCCTGGGCAATGCCCCAGGTAGTGCCCCGGGGCCTGCCCGCCGCAGCCTGTTGCTGCCGGCCGCCGCGGCGTTGACCACGGCCAGCCTGCCCGCCCTGGCGCAGCCGCGCCCGGTCGC
>JAQGIA010000310.1 GCA_028291445.1 Belnapia sp. | reverse complement strand
GAAGCTGTTCATGATGCCCCAGACCGTGCCGAACAGCCCGATGAAGGGCCCGACCGAGCCGACCGAGGCGAGGAAGATCATCCAGCGCTCCAGCCGGTCCATCTCCCGCTGCACGGTCACGTTCATGCTGCGGTCGATCCGCTCCTTCAGCCCGGCGGCGACCAGGTCGGAGCCGGCCAGGCGCTGGGCGCTGCGGCGCCATTCGCGCATGGCGGCGGCGAAGACGGCGGCCATCGGGTGGGCGGGCTGCTCGCCTTCCTTGCGGAACAGGTCGTCGAGGCTGCCGCCCGACCAGAAGCTGTCCTCGAAGGCATCCGCGGCGCGGTTGGCCCGGCGCAGGCTGGTGAATTTCTCGAAGACGATCGCCCAGACCCAGACGCTGGCCAGCAGCAGGCCGATCATCACCAGCTTGACCACCCAGTCGGCCTGCAGGAACAGGCCCCAGAGTGACAGGTCGTGCAAGGCGCCACCCAGATCCGTTGCCGTCACGCTGCGGTCCACCGCTACTCTCCTTTGTTCGCCGAACCGGCCGCAGAACCGGCCGCTTTGGCCAGGACGCTGCGCCAGGGCTCGGGTATCCGCTTCGGCCGCAACTCATGCCGGTCGATGCAGGCCAGTTCCACCCGCAGCGCCGCCAGCGTCGCCTCGCCCTGGACCATCCGCTGGTCCAGCAGGAGGGTGACGCCCTTCACCGCGATCACCCGCGTCTCGACGACCAGGGCGTCATCGAGCCGGGCGGGGCGCCAATACTCTACTTCGATGCGTCGCACCACGAGTATCGAATGGTGACGTTCCATCATCAAGGAATGGGGCAAGCCCATGTCCCGCAAGGATTCCGTCCGCGCCCGCTCGGCCCATCGCAGATAGGTGGCGTGATAGACCACGCCGCCCGCATCGGTGTCCTCGAAATAGACCCGGATGGGGAAGGCATGGGCCGGAGTATCGGGCGGCCGATGCAGACCTCCGCGCGATGCCGCGCTCCGGCCATCGGATGCTGCGGGCGGCAGCGTCACGGCAGCAGCAGGTCCGGCTGCTGGGCATTGCCCGCGGGAGGCGTCATGCCGAGGTGGCGCCAGCCGGGCTCGCCCAGCATCCGGCCGCGCGGAGTGCGCTGGATCAGTCCTTCCTGGATCAGATAGGGCTCGATGACGTCCTCGATGGTATCGCGCGCTTCGGCCAGGGCGGCGGCCAGCGTCTCGACCCCCACCGGGCCGCCGTTGTGGTGCTCGGCGATGCGGCGCAGGTAGCGACGGTCCATGGCATCGAGGCCCAGGCGGTCCACCTCCAGCCGGACCAGGGCGCCATCCACCATGGCCCGGTCGGCCTCGACCTTGCCGACCAGGGCGAAGTCCCTGACCCGGCGCAGCAGCCGCCCGGCGATGCGCGGCGTGCCGCGCGAGCGATTGGCGATTTCCAGCGCGCCCGCCTCGGCCAGCGCGAAGCCGAGCTTCTGCGCGCCGCGCCGGACGATCCGCAGCAGCTCCTCCGGCGTGTAGAATTGCAGCCGCAGCGGAATGCCGAAGCGGTCGCGCAGCGGCGTCGCCAGCAGCCCGGCGCGGGTCGTGGCGCCGACCAGGGTGAAGGGCGGCAGGTCGATCCGCACGGTGCGCGCCGCCGGCCCCTCGCCGATGATGAGGTCGAGCTGGAAATCCTCCATCGCCGGATAGAGGGTTTCTTCGAGAGCCGGCTGCAGCCGGTGGATCTCGTCGATGAACAGCACGTCGCGCGGCTGGAGATTGGTCAGGATGGCGGCGAGGTCGCCGGCCCGCTGCAGAATCGGCCCGGAAGTGGCGCGGAAGCCGACGCCCAGCTCACGCGCCACGATCTGCGCCAGGGTGGTCTTGCCGAGGCCGGGCGGGCCATGCAGCAGCACATGGTCCAGCGCCTCGCCGCGGGTGCGGGCGGCCTCGATGAAGACGGCGAGATTCTCCCGCAGCGCCTGCTGGCCGGTGAAATCGGCCAGCACCTGCGGCCGCAGGGTCGCCTCGGCGGCATCCTCCTCGGTGCGGATCGGCGTGGTGATGCGGTCATCCGATTCGGCCTCGGGCGGCGGCGGCGGCGGGCCCCGCCGGCGGCTGCCGCTCATCGCGCCAATTCCTTCAGGCTGTCGCGGATCAGCCCCTCGAGCCCGGCATCCTCGCCGAGCCGGCCCTTGGCGCGGTTCACCGCCGCCTGGGCCTCGGGCCGCTTCCAGCCGAGGTTGATCAGCGCCGAGACCGCATCGGCGGCGGCCCCCGGCAACGGCAGCGCCGCCGCGCCGACCGCGCTGCCGCCCCCGGCCGCATTGGGCAGCTGGATGCCGCCGGCCCAGTCGCGCAATTCGGTCACCAGCCGGTCGGCCAGCTTGGCGCCGACGCCATTGGCCTGGCGCAACCCGGTCCGGTCGGCGCGGCGCACCGCCTCCGCCAGATCCTCCGGCGCGAAGGCCGAGAGGATGTCGAGCGCCAGCTTGGTGCCGACGCCCTGCACCGAGCCCAGCTTGCGGAAGGTATCGCGCTCCCCGGCGGTGGCGAAGCCGACCAGCACGATGGCGTCCTGCCGCACCTGGGTCTCGACCAGCACGGTCGCCAGCCCGTGGACGTCGCGCAGGCGGTCGAGGGTCTTGGTCGAACAGGACAACAGGTAACCCACGCCATTCACGTCGAGGATGCAGCCGCCATCCTGTACGCCGTCCAGCTTGCCAGTCAGTTTCCCGATCACGGCAGTTTCCCGATCATGGCAATTTCCCGGTCATGCCGGCACGTAGCCTCGGGCCAAAGCCAGGCGCGTGCCGCGGTGATGCGCGTGGCAGATGGCGACCGCCAGCGCATCCGACGCATCGGCGCGGCGGATGACGGCGCCCGGCAATAGCCGGCGGACCATCGCCTCGACCTGGATCTTGTCGGCATGGCCGGTGCCGACCACGGCGCGCTTCACTTCCATCGCCTGATATTCGGCGACCGGGATGCCGGTCAGCGCCGGGGTCAGCAGCACCACGCCGCGCGCCTGGCCGAGCTTCAGCGCGGCCTGCGGGTTCTTGTTGACATAGGTATGCTCGACCGCCGCCTCGTCCGGCGCCCATTGCTCCAGCAGCAGGACCAGGCCGCGGTACAGGGTGCAGAGCCGCTCGGCCAGCGGCTGCGCGGCATCGGTCGAGATCACCCCGTCGCCCAGGTGGCGCAGCCGGCTGCCGGCGCTTTCCAGCATCCCCCAGCCGGTGTGCTGCAAGCCGGGGTCCAGGCCCAGCAGGCGGACGGAGCGGTACAATTACTGGTCCGACAGCCGCTGCATGACCGCCTCGGAAACCTCGAAATTGGCGAAGACGTTCTGCACGTCGTCGTTGTCGTCGAGGATATCGACCAGCTTCAGCACGTCGCGCGCCTTGTCCTCGTCGAGGTCGATGGTGACCGAGGGGACCCATTCCAGCTTGGCGGTCTCCGAAGCGCCGAAGGCCGCTTCCAGCGCATCGCGCACGGCGAAGAAATCCTCGATCGTGGTCGTCACCTCATGCCCATCGGCATCGCTCTCGACATCCTGGGCGCCGGCCTCGATCGCCGCCTCCAGCATGGC
>JAQGIA010000162.1 GCA_028291445.1 Belnapia sp. | reverse complement strand
GCACATGGTGCCGCTGGCCGGTGGCCCGGCCATGCTCTGGCCGCTGCCGCGCAAGGCGGAATTGCTATGGCTGGACCAGGCCAAGGGCCTGGTGCTCGGCGTCGGCGCGCCGGGCCGGGTGCCGTTTCCACTCGACCGGGAATTGGCCTGGGCGGATTTCAGCCCGGCGGAACGGGCGCAGCTGCGCGCGGCGCTGGGCTGAACGACGCCCACCGGGGCGCCGGGCCTTGGGCTGGCGTGTGGTCTTGCCGCGCAACCGGCGCCAATAGGCGATGCCGCGTCAGGCCCATTCCCGTCGCAGCCTGGCCCGATGATGACGGAGCCACCAGAGGCATAGGGCCGCGGTCGCATTGCCGATCCGGTCGGCGTCGAGCAGGGCGAAGGCCGCCTCCGCCGGCATGATCAGCATGCGGATATCCTCGCCCTCCTGCACCAGGCCGAAGGTGCCGGCCGCGCCCGGCTGGGGCAGGGTGACGCGGGCGGCGTAGAGGAACATCGCCTCGTCGCAGCCGCCCTGCATCAGCATGACATGGGAGATCCTCTCGAAGCGGTCGGGCTTCAGGCCGGTTTCCTCCTCGGTCTCGCGGCGAGCGGCCTCGGCCGGGTCCTCGCCGGGTTCGAGCAGGCCGGCGGCGCATTCGGTCATCACCGCGGGGAAGCCGGCGGCCAGCGCGGGCAGGCGGAATTGCTCGATCAGGGCGACGCAATCGGCGGCGGGGTCATAGGGCAGGACGGCGACGCCGCTGCCACGGCGCCACAGCTCCCAGGTCAGTTCGGCCGAGCGGGCGCCATCGAAGCGCTGGTAGCTGAAGCGGACGCGCTGGAGCGGGAAGCGGCCGTCCCAGACCACCTCGTCGGCGCGGACCTCGAGCCCGGGGTGGGGTGGGATGGACGGGGCTTTGCGGGGTCTGGCGTTCATGCGGCCGGGACTCTAGCCTCGGGAGGAAACGCCGTCCATGGACACCCCGATAGAACCGGCCCCCGCAAGGGGCATGGCCGAGCCTGTCTCGGACGAGGTCGAACGCCGCCAGCGCGGCGCGGTGCGGCGGCATGCCGTGCTGATGGTGCTGGCGGCGGCCGCGGTCTTCTCGCTGGCCGGGGCGCTGGTGAAGGGGCTGAAGGGCGAGCTGCCGCTGGCCCAGGTGGTGGTCTGCCGCAACCTCTTCGCCATCCCGCTGTTGCTGCCGCTGCTCTGGCGTGCCGGGGGGCTGGCGGCGCTGCGGACCCGGAACCCCTGGCTGCATGCGGTGCGGATGCTCACCGGCCTGGTCGGCATGGTGGGCGCCTTCTATGGCTATGCCGTGCTGCCGCTGGCGATGGTCACCGCGCTCGGCTTCACCATGCCGCTGTTCCTCACGTTGCTGTCGATCCCGCTATTGGGCGAGAAGGTCGGGCCGCGCCGTGGCGCCGCGGTGCTGGCCGGCTTCGGCGGGGTGCTGCTGATGTCGGTGCCGGGCGGCGATGGGGCGGGCAATGGGCTGGGCATCGCCGCGGTGCTGGCCGGCGCCCTGGGCTGGGCGCTGTCGATGATCACCATCCGCCGGATGGGCAATGCCGGGGAAAGCAATGCGGCCATCGTGCTGTGGTTCGCGCTCGGGGCCACGGCGGTCTCGGCGGTGGCCGCCGTGCCGGTCTGGGTGGCGCCCAGCCCGCTGCAATGGGCCATGCTGGCCGGCACCGGCCTGCTCTCGGCCATCGCCCAGGTGATGATGACGGAGGCCTATCGGCGCGGCGAGGCGACCCTGCTGGCGCCCTTCGAGTATTCCGCCATCCTCTGGACCACGCTGATGGGCGCGCTGATCTGGGCGGAACTGCCGGACGGCTGGGACTTCGCCGGCATCGCCGTGCTGGTCGCCAGCGGGTTGTACATCTGGCGGCGGGAGGTGGTGCTGGGGCTGCGGCGCTGAGGCCGGTTGCGCCGCGGCAGGAAGCACCGCTAAGTGAGGGCATTCCCCAGGACCCGGTGCGAATCCGGGTGGCTCTTCCGGCCGCCGATCCGCCGGACAATGCAGATAACCCGGTGACCCAGACCCCATGACCCACTTCCCGGGGCCTGGGCCGGATGCGGATGACCCCGACATGCACCAGCATTCCCCATTCCTGCGCGAATGGTTCGGCAATATTCGCGGCGATGTCCTGTCCGGCATCGTCGTCGCCCTGGCCCTGATCCCCGAGGCGATCGGCTTCTCGGTGATCGCCGGCGTCGATCCCAAGGTCGGGCTCTTCGCCTCCTTCGCCATCGCCTGCGTCGCCGCCTTCGCCGGTGGCCGGCCGGGCATGATCTCGGCGGCGACCGCGGCGACCGCGGTGCTGATGGTCACCCTGGTGAAGGACCACGGGCTGCAATACCTGTTCGCCGCCACCATCCTGATGGGCCTCATCCAGATCGGCGCCGGCTTCCTCCGGCTGGGCCGGCTGATGCGCTTCGTCTCGCGTTCGGTCATCACCGGCTTCGTCAATGCGCTGGCGATCCTGATCTTCATGGCGCAGCTGCCCGAGCTGATCGGCGTGCCGGGCCAGACCTATGCGATGGTCGCCGGCGGGCTCGCCATCATCTACCTTTTCCCCTACGTCACGAAGGCCATCCCCTCGCCGCTGGTCGCCATCCTGGTGCTCACCGCGCTCGCCTGGTTCACCGGGATGGACCTCCGTACCGTGGGCGACCTGGGCGAGCTGCCATCGAGCCTGCCGGTGCTGGCGCTGCCCGCGGTGCCGCTGAACTGGGAGACGCTGCGGATCATCTTCCCCTATTCGGTGACGCTGGCGGCGGTCGGCCTGCTGGAATCGCTGCTGACCGCGCAGATCGTCGACGACATGACGGATACGCCAAGCAACAAGAGCCGCGAATGCTTCGGCCAGGGCGCCGGCAACATCGCCTCCGCGCTGATCGGCGGCATGGGCGGCTGCGCGATGATCGGGCAATCGGTCATCAACGTAACCTCGGGCGGCCGCGGCCGGCTCTCGACCTTCGTCGCCGGCGCCTTCCTGCTGTTCCTGATCCTGGTGCTGGACGATCTGGTGCGGATCATCCCGATGGCGGCGCTGGTCGCGGTGATGGTGATGGTCTCGATCGGCACCTTCTCCTGGCGCTCGATCCTCGATCTGCGGCGCAATCCCTGGCAATCCTCGGTGGTGATGCTGGCGACGGTGGCGACGGTGGTCGCCACGCGCGACCTGGCGCAGGGCGTCCTGGTCGGCGTGCTGCTGTCCGGCGTGTTCTTCGCCGGCAAGGTGGCGCGGCTGGTGACGGTGGAGCGGCAGGTCTCGGCCGATGGCGAGGACTGCACCTATGTGGTGCGCGGGCAGATCTTCTTCGCCTCGGCCGAAAGCCTCGTCGCCGGCTTCGACGTGGAAGCCCGGCCGGCGCGCGTCCGCATCGACCTGACGCAGGCGCATTTCTGGGACATCTCGGCGGTGGGGGCGCTCGACAAGGTGGTGCTGAAGCTGCGCCGCAACGGGGCCGAGGTGAGCGTCATCGGGCTGAACGAAGCCAGCGCCACGCTGGTCGACGACTTCGCGCTGCACGACAAGGCGGGCCGCGCGGCCCCGCTGCACTGAACCCGGGGCTGGGTTCCGCGCCTTGCGGCGCGGTCCCGGTTACCCCTTGGGCGGGCTGTCTCGGCCCCGGCTCAGCCCAGCAGCACGATCTTGCCGAAGTGCCGGTTGGCCTTCATATGCGCCAGGGCTTCGGCCGCCTCGGCCAGCGGGAAGGTGCGGTCGATCGGCAGTGCCAGGCTGCCGGCCTCCACCGCATCCCAGAGGTCGGCGCGCATGCGGCGGTTGATCTCCCGCACCTCCTCGACGCTGCGGGTGCGGAAGGTCACGCCGATATAGGCGATGCGGCGCAGCGCATGCAGGTCGAAGTCGAATTCGCCGCGGTTGCCGCCGAGCCGGCCGACGTTGACGATGCGGCCGAGGATGGCGCAGGCCCGCATATTGGCATTGGCGACGCTGGCCGAGACCTGGTCGACGATGACGTCGACGCCGCGCCCGCCGGTCGCTTCCAGCACCCGGTCCGGCCAGGCGGCATCGCTGGTGTCGATCGCCAGGTCGCAGCCGAATTCCGCAAGCCGGGCGCGCCGCTCAGGGTTGGTCGAGGAGCCCATGACGAGGCTGGCGCCCATCGCCTTGGCGATCTGCATCCCCATCAGCCCGACGCCGGAGGAGGCGCCCTGGATCAGGATGCTCTGGCCGGGCTTCAACGCGCCATTGGTGACGATGGCGTCGTGCATGGTCTGCAGCGCGATCGGCAGGGTCGCCGCCTGGGCCCAGCCCATGTTGTTCTCGACCAGCCGGGTCGGCAGCGGCATGGCGCGGCCCCAATCGGCCACGGCGTATTCGGCATAGCCGCCGCCGCCGCTGCACATCACCGGCATGCCGGGGGCGAGGCTGGCCGGCACCTCGGCGCCGCAGGCGACGATCTCGCCGGCGAATTCCAGGCCGAGGATGGTCCCCGCGCCGCCGCTCCGGCCATGCGCATGGCCGGCGGCGACGCCGAGATCGGCACGGTTCAGACCGCTGGCGCGCACCCTGACCAGCACCTCGTTGGCCCCCGGCTGCGGCTGCGGGACATCCCGCACCTGAACGCCGGAATCGGTGACAATGGCTGCCTGCATTTTCGTTGCCCCTTGCGTCGTATCCTGGCGATACTGCGGCCAACTTGGCTGAAGCCGAGACTGCTTCCTGTCAAGGAGCGACCCACGGTCGCGGGATCAAGAAGCGACCCACGGTCGCGGGACCAAGAAGCGACCCACGGTCGCGGGGTCAGGAAGCAACCCGCGGCCGTGGCCTGGTTGGTGCCTGGGATGCCCGCGCGCCGCGTGGCGTCCACCGGCGGCGAGCCTGCGGCATGCGGCGCAGCGAGGGAGGCCAGGACATGGACGAGCCGAAACGGCTGGCGCGCAATCAGCAGCGCCTTGCGGAATGCCATCCGCGCTTTGCGGTCCGCCTCCAGCGGGCGATCGCCATGCTCGAGAAGCGCGGCTTCCGGCCCCGCATCCAGGAGGCCTGGCGGTCCAAGGCCGATCAGCAGATCGCCTTCGATACCGGCCATTCGAAGCTGCAATTCGGCTACCACAACGGCACCGGCCCGAATGGGGAGAAGCTGTCGCTCGCCGTGGACCTGCTGGAGGACGACGATCCGCTCGATCCCCCGATCCGCTACGTGCTCGCCCTGGCGATCGATGCCGGCAAGGCGGGGCTGGGCACCGGCGCCCTTTGGGCCCGCAAGGGCGCGCCGCCGCTGACCGGTGCGAAGAAGGCGATCGAGACCGGCAATATCGAGGCGAAGGTGAACGTCGGCTGGGACCCCTGCCATGTGGAGGTCGTCGGGGTCTCGCTCGACAAGGCCAGGGCGGGGGATTTCAGCGAAGTCCGCTGAACCGGCGGTGCGGCGCGAACCCGCCCGGCGAGGTAGCCGGGCGGCGGCACCCGGCCGCTGCGCACCCGGCTGCCACGCACTTGGCCGCTACAGCCTCTTGCGGAACCACAGCCGCGCATGACCGGGCGGCATGCCCTCCAGCCGGCCGAATTCCTCGTAGCCGAGGCGCGACCAGAAGCCGGGCGCCTGGAAGCTGAAGGTATCGGTATAGGCATCGGTGCAGTTGCGGCCCCGGGCGATGGCCTCGGCGCGGCCCAGCAATTGACCGCCAAGGCCCTTGCCGCGCTGCTCCGGCGCCAGCCAGAGCCAGTCGATGAACAGCCAGTTCCAATAGGTGAGGCCGAGCAGCCCGCCGCGGACGGCGCCCTCGGCATCGCGTGCCAGCACCGTCACCGGCTCGCGGTCGTAGGGGCCGCCCATTTCCTGGTTATAGGCGTGCAGCCCGCGCTGGATGGCGGCGACCGCCTCCATCTCCGGGTAGTCGTCCTCGCTGATGTCGATACCGCTGGTCATGACCAATGCCCGAAACGGCCCCAGGCTGCGACCGCGACGGTCAGCAGGCCGAGGGCAAGGTTCATGGTGACCAACTGCCGCACCTTGTTCACCGCGGCGCCGGCCGCGGCGGGGTTGCCCTGCGCCCGGGCGGCGCGGAATTCCTTCCAGGGGCCGAAGACGATGGCGAGGAAGGTGCCGGTCATCAGCAGCGCGGTCAGGTGCATGGCATGGATATGCCAGCCGGCGCCGCCGAAGCCGCCGTACCAGCCGAACAGCAGCGCATAGCCGGTCAGCAGCAGGATCGGCATGGCATGCCAGACCAGCCGGAAGAAGCGCGCCAGCACCGCCTCGTGCAGCGCCAGACGCTGCGGCGCTTCCAGCACCGACAATGCCGGGCGCAGCACCATGATGGCGAAGACCATCCCGCCGACCCAAAGGACGGCTCCCAAAACGTGCAACGCATAAAACAAGTTACCCAACATGCTTCTTCCTGACGGCCGGGCCATGCTCAAGGATCATGGCCCGGCTCCTGATTTGTGGCGGCATTCAAGCCTTGAGGGCGGCGATGGCGGCGGCCAGCGCCCGCATCTCGGCGGCGGCGGGGCTTTTCGGGGCAGCTTCGGTGACCGCCAGCCCGTCGAGGAAGGCGCTGGCGAATTGGACGCGGTTGCCGAGGCTTTCCGCCAGCACCGGCACGCCGCGCTGGGCGAGCGCCGCCAGGATGCTGTCCTTCATCTTGCCCTGGGCGGGGACGCGGTTGAGCACCGCCATGACCTGGCGGCGTTCCGCCTGGGCCAGCTTCACCGTCGCCTCGCTGGCCCAGAAATCCGCCGGCGAGGGCTGCATCGGCATCAGCACCAGGTCGGCGGCGCGGATGACCTGCTTCGCTTCCGATTCGGCATGCGGCGGCGTGTCCACGATGACGAAGTCCTGATCCCGCCGCAGCCGGTCGAGCGCGCCGGGAACCCGCCAGCCGGAGGGGCTGTCGAAGGTCAGCGGCGCGGCCCTGGCCCCCTGCTTCTGCCGCTCGAGCTGCCAGCGGACCAGGGATTGCTGCGGATCGGTGTCGAGCAGGGCAACGCGATGGCCCTCGGCTGCCAGCGCCGCAGCGAGATTGGCCGCCACGGTCGATTTCCCGGCGCCCCCCTTCTGCTGCGCAACTGCCACCACGAAGGCCATGCCCGAAACTCCCCCTTTTTTCCCAGGTCAAACTAACCCGGATCGCAACCGCAGCCACCATCGCCAACAGCGTGGCGGGGTTTTAGGTTGCCGGAGCATTATCGCCCGGCCGGCTGTCCTTCCGCCACCCACGGCGGCGGTGCGGGGCAGGGGTCGGATCAGGGGAGGTTTGCCATGAATCAGCTCGATCTCAAGGGCCGCGTCGCGGTCGTCACCGGCGGGGCGCGGGGCATCGGCCTCGCCATCGCCGAACGGGCCACGGCCAGCGGCGCCCGGGTGGCGATCTGGGACGTGGATCTGGCCGAGGCCGAGCGCGTCGCCGCCCGGCTCGGCGGCTCGGCCGCCAAGGTCGACGTGACGGATTACGCCGGGCTCGAGGCGGCGCTGGCGGCGACCGAGGCGGCACTCGGCCCGGTCGATATCCTGGTGGCCAATGCCGGGATCACCGGGCCGAACCTGCCGGTGGAGAGCTATCCGGTGGATGCCTGGCGGCAGGTGATCGAGATCGACCTGACCGGCGTGTTCCTCTGCTGCCGGGTGGTGGTGCCGGGGATGCGGGCGCGCAACTACGGCCGCATCGTGAATATCGCCTCGATCGCCGGGAAGGAGGGCAACCCGAATGCCGCCGCCTATTCCGCCGCCAAGGCCGGGGTCATCGGCCTGACCAAGTCGCTGGGCAAGGAGCTGGCCCAGACCGACATCCGGGTGAATTGCGTGACCCCGGCGGCGGCCAAGACCGATCTTTTCAAGCAGATGACCGAGACGCAGATCGCCTACATGCTCAGCAAGATCCCGGCGAACCGCTTCGCCCATGTGGATGAGATCGCCGCCCTGGTCTGCTGGCTGGCGACCGAGGATTGCAGCTTCTCCACCGGCGCGGTGTTCGATGTCTCAGGCGGCCGCGCCACGTATTGAGCCGACATAGAAAGATGAGGGGCTTGGGGAGAACACCTTCTCCCCAAGCTTGTGGTACGCCGCCTTGGCCCGCTCCCGGAGAATGCCCAACCCCTGCCGGAACGCCGCCGCGATCTGCCCTGGCGGCATCGCCCCGCTGAACAGCACATGCCCTTCCAGCGCGAAGGTCGGCACACCCGAGAGCCCGCCGCGGCGGAAGCTGGCATCCTCGGCGCGGACCTCCTCGGCGCCCTCGTCCCCAGCAAGGT
>JAQGIA010000233.1 GCA_028291445.1 Belnapia sp. | reverse complement strand
AGACCGAGACGAAGACGAAGGCCCCGGTGAGGCCATAGCGCTCAAGCAATGCGGCCGATTTTTCGCCAGGGGTGAAGCGGCTGTTGTCGACGCCGTTCTCGATCAGCCGGATCTGGCCGCCTGGTCGATCCCGCGAGGCTGGGCCGCCGAGCAGTGCCACGACCGCCGCCAGGGTGAAGCGGCAGACCACGATGACCGCATCGCAGCGCTGCAGCGCTTGGTGCCCGGTGCGGTTGCCGGGGTCGCCGGGGTTGGCGGTGGTGATTTCCTCGCCATGCACATAGGCGACGATACGGATGCCCGGGACATGGCGGAACAGGCGGATGATCCAGCTGCTGGCCAACAGTTCGCCGATACAGAGGGTGAGCGGCCCGATGGCGGTCCGCAGCCGCAGCAGCGCGGCTGCGACACGGACCCTGAGCGCCGCGTCCCAGGCGAGGAACAGCAGCCGGCGGAGGCCGCGTGGCGGGCTATCGGCGATGATGGTCCGCAGCAGGGGGATGCGGCGGACCTGGAAGGGCGCTTGGCGGTCGTATTCGCGCCAGCCGATGATGGGCAACCCATCAGCGTAATTGACCTGTGGGGCGAGCACCATCACCTGGCCGCCGGCGCAGCGTGCCAGCGCCGCATAGACCGAGGCCGAGCCGCCGCGGACAGGTGGGAAATTACTGGCGACCAGCACCACCGGCGTCGCCCGCGTCATGCGTCGGGAGACCTTGGCGGGGGCGGCTCCAGCAGGGCCGGGATCTCGGCAAGGCTGGCGAAGCGGATCGGCTGCTGACGCGCCATGAAGTCGAGGATCCCCGAAAGTCGGTCGTAGAAATGATGCAGCTCGGCGCGGTCGCGGACATAGGGGCTGCGGCCGACGGCCAGCGAGGAGCTGTGCAGGCTGAGCACGAAGACCCGGGTGCCGGTGCGCCGCATGCCGCGCACCATCCGCTGCATGGCCCGCAGGTCGTTGCCTTCGGGCGAGAGGGTGATGCGCTCGGCGAAGCGGGTGCGGGTAAGCAGGGCGGAGAGCCGCAACCGGTCGGCATAGGGCGTGGTGAAGGCGCGGTAGAAAGGCGGGGCCGCGGCACCGCCCCAGCCGACGATGCTGCGGCAGAGCGGCAATTCGAGCAGTCGGCCACGCCGGCCGAACCAGAAGGGGCCGTAGTCGTAGCCGCTATAATCGGGGCCGCCCTCGGCCGAAAAATCGGTGCGCGGTGCCAGGCTGGTGTCGATCTCGAAGCCCAGCTCCTCGAGCTGGTCGGCGGTATGCTCCGACAGGCCATAGCGCCCGGCCCGGTAGATGCGCGGGGGCCGTCCGAAGCGCTCGGTGAAGCATTCGGTCAGGGTGACCAGCTTCCGCATCTCGACCTCCGGCTGCAGGTTGCCGGAATAGGAAGCGTTGCCGTTGATGTCGCCGTCATAGGGCGGGGTGACCCAGGGGTGGAGCTGCACACCCACGTCGCATTCCCCACGCGCGAGGTAGCGCCGGAGGATATGCACCGCCTCGGTATCCTCGAGCACCGGATGGGTGAGCAGGTAGCTGGGGACGATGCCATAGGCGCCGAGGATCGCCTGCAGGTCACGGATATGGTGCATGCAGCTGGTGGTATGCGGCGTGCCGAAGATCGGCGCCGCCCAGTCGAAATCCTCCTCCGCATCGATTGCGACGGCACAGATCAGCGCATCGGTCTTCGCCACCGCGGGGCGCCGGTTGGGAAAGAACACAGTGCCTCAGGCCTTCATCCGCAAGTGAGGGCGCCAGCCGGGTGGCAAGCTGGGGTAGGGACCTCGGCGGCCGGCCAGCACCGTCAGAGCGCCCGCCGGCGCGGCATCAGCCCTGCCAGGCTACGCTGCAAGGCGGCTTGGCAGGCGCGCACCAGATGCGCCTCAGCCGCCTGCTGCGGTGAGCCCGACAGGGCCCAGAACAGCAGCAACGCCCCGATATAGGCCGGCGCCCCGACCCCCGCCTTCACCAGCAGCGCGAAAACGACCTGCCAGGTGGCGGCACCCAGCATCCCGGTGCCGACGTCGTCCGGCACCAGCAGGACCACGGCGCACATCACCAGCGCCGCCAGCGTGCCGCGCCACAGCGCCCGCAGTACGCGGCTGGGCTTGAGGTTCATCAGCGGCCCGACCATCGCCTGCCAGACCGAGGCATTGAGGATGGCGCTGCCGAGTAGCGCCCAGGCCGCCCCTTCGATGCCATGGGTCGCGGCGCCATAGGCGACCACCACCAGCCGCAGCAGGATCAGCACGAAATAGGCGATCACCATCGGCCGCTGGCGATTGGTCACGATGAAGATCATCTGCACGAAGACGCCGAAATTATCGAACAGGCTGTACAACGCGATCAGCGGCATCAGCGTGGCGAGCGAACCCCATTTCTCGCCGCCGAGGAACAGCAGCGTCACCTCGCGCGAGGTCAGCATCAGGCCGATGCTGAGCGGCACCAGCAGCACCCATTGCAGCTCGAAGCCGTTCATGTACTGCCGCCGCAACTCCTCCACGTCGTGCCACACGCGGGAGAAGCCGGCGAAGATCGGTGGGCGGATCGGCGCGGCGATCTCGGTGATCGGCAGGGCGGCGATCTGGAAGCCGACCTGGTACAGCCCGACCGCCGCCATGCCCTGGAAGCGGCCGACGATAAAGGTCATCAACTGGCCGTCGGCGACGGTGCAGAGATTGCCCAGCATCAGCCATTTGGAGAAGCCGAACAGCTCGCGCCAGGCTTCCAGCGTCAGCCGCGGCCGGTGCGGCGCCAGGTAGTAGCTGTAGGGGATGGTGACCAGCCGGCTGAGTGGGATGCCGAGCACCAGCGCCCAGTAGTTCTGCAGCCAGAAGGCCAGTGGCAGCGAGATGACCAGGGCCAGCACCTTGCTGACCAGGGTATAGCGCAGCAACCGGTCGAACCGCAGGTTGCGCTCGAAGTCGAAGACCCGGACGCTCTCGAAGGACTGCACGAAGGCGGAGGCGGCGACCACCCACATCACCGGGCCGATCCGCGGCTCGCCCATGAAGCGGGCCTGCCATTCGGCCAGCACGCCGACCACCAGCGCGATCACCACGCCGCGCAGGATGGTGAGGGTGAAGACCGTGTTGTAATGCGCCGGCTGCGGATCCTTCATGCGGACCAGCGCCATGCCGAAGCCGGTCGCGGTCAGCACATCGAGCACGGCATAGACCGCGAAGGCCAGGGCAACCACGCCGAAGTCGTCCGGCTGCAGCAGCCGCACCAGCAGCAGCGTGCTGAAGATGCCGAGCCCGCGCAGCACCACCCGCTGCAGCACCGCATAAAGCGAGGCGACCGCGACCCGCCGCCCGAGTGTGCGGTCGGTAGTCTCGGCCGAAACTGGGGTTTCCAAGCCTGGGGTCCCGGACAGGGGCGGTTGCGGGATGGTCAGCGGCCGGGCCTGCGCTGGACCGACAAGGTCTGGTCCCGACGCTGCCGCCAGGCGGCTTGGTCCGCTGAGGGACCTGGGGCAGAACCTGGCTCGGCACCGAGCGCAGCCTCACGTGCCGAAGCCTGCGGCGAGGCTGCCGGAGAACGGACCGCCGCGCCCTGCCACTGGCCGGGCCTCGCCTCGGCAGGCGCCGCATTGGCCGTGCTGTCGAGATCCGCGCGCATGTCGAAGGGCCACCAGCCTTTTTTGCTCGGCGGCTTCGGCTGGACGCTCCAGAGCGCCAGCCAGGCGAAGCCGATCAGGAGAAGGATGAAATAGCCCGTCTGCATATTGCTGATCCGTTTATCGCAGCCGCAATTATCGAAGCGCCGCGGCAGCCGGGAATCCGGCCCGCGCCTGCGGCCGCCGCACGGTCTGCCATACCGCCTGCCGCACCAGCGCATGGGTCGCGCCCAGGACGACCATGATGGTCCAGAACAGGTCCCAGTAGCTCAGCGACAGGAAGCTGCCGCCCAGCACATAGGCGACGATCGAGACCTGCGCCATACGCGCCAGCTCCGCCGCCCAGGCGAGTTGCGGCTGGCCGCGCGCCAGGGCGACGATCTGCAGGGAATACCAGACGCCCGCGCCGATGATGCCGAGCCAGATGAAGAAGATTAGGAAACCATGCTCGCCCAGCACCTCGAACCAGATGCTGTGGGTGGCACGCGCCGTGGTACCGGGGGTGTACCGGTCGACCACCGGCTGCTGATAGACCGCCCGGAAGCCGCCGCCGACCAGTGGCCGGCTGAGCGCGATGTCGAGCGCGGTCATCCAAATGGTGACCCGGCCCATCGCCGAGCCATCCGCCTCGTAGCTCTGGATGGTATTCATGCGCTCGGTCCAGCTCGCCGGCATGAACAGGATTGCGCCGGCGACGCAGGCGACGATCGCCAGGCCGGAGCCGACCTTGCCGCTGGAGCGCAGCCAGAGCATCCCGGCGGCGCCGGCCAGCCCGATCAGCGCGCCGCGCGACTGGCTGCCCACCACCGCGAAGACCGTCAGCACCATCGCCACCGCCAGCCCGAGCCGCACCCAGCGATGCGGCGACTGGCTGCGCAGGTAGCTCATCAGCGGGACCACCACCAGCATGGCGACCGCCAAGTGGTTGCGGTCGGTAATCATGGTGCTGGGCGGGCCCATGACGATGTACTGGCCGCCGTTAGCCAGGGTGAACAGCCCGCCACGGATGCCGAAATAGCCGATGGACAGCACCATCGCCCAGATCAGCGCATGCACCCGCCAGCGGTCGGTCAGCAGCGCGGCGGTCAGGAACAGGCCGAGGATGACCTTGCTCGTGCGCGCCCAGATGTCCCAGGCGGCATCGGGATCGCCGAGCGCCGTAGTGGTGGTGAGGGTGATGCCGACCAGCAGCGCCAGCAACAGCCAGGTCACCGCATCGGTCGGCACCCGCTTCGGCTCGCGGGCGACGAAGCAGCCGAGGATGGTGGCGCCGAAGGCCAGCA
>JAQGIA010000222.1 GCA_028291445.1 Belnapia sp. | reverse complement strand
CGGTGACGCAGCCCATGCCGAGCCCCTGGGCCAGCCGCGCCACCGCCAGTGCCGGGATCGTCGGCAGCAGGCTCAGCAGCAGGGTCGAGACCGCCGCCAGCGTCACCCCCAGCAGCACGCAGGGCTTGCGGCCGATCCGGTCGGGCAATGGCCCGAGCAGCGGCGCGGTGACGATCAGCGCCGCCGCATAGCAGGCGAAGGCCAGCGCCAGCGCGCCGGCGCCATGGCCGCCACGGGCGGCGATCTGGCCGTACAGCGGCAACGGGAGGGTGGTCGCCAGGCCGGTGGCGAAGACCGCCAGGCCGACCAGCCATTCCGCCTGCCGGTTCGGGGTGGATCGGGGCAAGCGGCGCGACTCCGGCGGTGGCGCGCCACCCTGCTGCCCAAAAGGCGACAGGTGAAGAGGCGACAGGTGAAGGGTCATCCGATGGACAGCCGCCGCACCGCGCCATAACGTCGGCCATGCCCGACGAAACGCCAAACGAGACGATCATGCTGCGCGACAGCACCGCAGCCGATATTCCGGCCATCGCCGCCATCTACGGCCATTCGGTCCAGCACGGCCGGGCCAGCTTCGAGCTGGAGCCGCCCGAGGTGGCGGAGATGGCCCGGCGGCGGGAGGCGATCCTGGCCGGCGGCTACCCCTATATCGTCGCCACCGATGGGGCCGGGCGGCTGCTCGGCTATGCCTATGTCAGCGCCTACCGGGCGCGGCCGGCCTATCGGTTCGCGGTCGAGAATTCGATCTATGTGGCACCCGATGCCGGCCGCCGTGGCGTCGGGCGCCTGCTGCTGCCGGCGCTGATCGCCCGCTGCGAGGCGCTGGGCTTCCGGCTGATGATCGCGGTGATCGGCGACAGCGCCAATACGCCCTCGATCGGGCTGCACGCCGCCTGTGGCTTCACCCATTGCGGCGTGCTGCCGGCGGTCGGCTGGAAGCACGGGCAATGGGTGGACACCGTGCTGATGACGCGGCCGCTGGGCGAGGGCCAGACGACCGCGCCGACTTAGGGCTAGGCCGAGACCGCCCGCTGCCCGCCGGCCAGTTTGCGCGCATCGAGTGCCCAGGCGCCGGCGCCGAGGCCGGCCTGCACCACCAGCGCCACCGCCCAGAAGGCCGGGAATTCCCAGCCGCCGCCCGGCTTGGTGAACATCCAGCCATTGCCCGCGTGCTGCAGCAGCGCGCCGAGCATCAGCGGCAGCAACCCGAGGCTCACCCAGCGCACCGCCACGCCGGCCAGCAGCGCCAGCCCGCCGAGGATCTCCGCCACGATCACCACCGCGCCGAGCACCGGCGGATAGCCCAGGCTGCCGAAGAAGCCCATGGTCCCGGCCAGCCCGAAGGTGCCGAGCTTGAGGATGGCGCCATGCGCCAGGAACAGCAGCCCCTGGCTGATCCGCAACAAGGCGGCGGCATAGCGGGTGGTGCTGGCTTCGTCGATCATCGGTGGGGTCCTGCCTGCGATGCGGCATGGTGCCGCGGTGGCCGCAGCATGCGCCGCGCCGCGCCGGCCCTTCCAACGCGGGGTCGGAACGTCCATCATCAGCGCCCTGAATGATGCGGAGTCGTATGGCCGATATCGGCAACCTCGACCTGAACCTGCTGCGGGTCTTCGACGCCGTCGCCCGCGAGCGCCACGTGACCCGCGCGGCGGAACGGCTGAACCTGTCGCAGCCCGCCGTCTCCAACGCCCTGGCCCGCTTGCGCCACGCGCTGGGCGACGAGTTGTTCCTGCGCCGGCCCGGCGGCGTCGAGCCCACCGCCCTGGCACTGACCCTGGCGGCGCCGGTGGCCGATGCGCTGGACCGCATCAGCGAGGCCATCGCCAGCCAGGCGCCCTTCGATGCCGCCAGCACCCGCCGCGTCTTCAGCCTGGCCTTCAGCGAATATGCCGAGGCGGTGCTGGCGCCGCCGTTGCTCGAAAGGTTGGGGCGGGAAGCCCCCCAGGCGCTGCTCACCATCCGCCACGCCGACCGCACCAATTGGGAGGCGCTGCTGGAGAGCGACGCCGCCAGCATGGCGGTCGGCGTGCTGCCGGAGCCGCCCGCCATCTATACCCGGCTGCGCCTGCTGCCGGAGGGCTTTCGCACCCTGCTCCGCCGCGACCATCCGCTGGCCGAGGGCGCGTTGACGCTGGAGCGCTTCCTCAGCGTGCCGCACCTGCTGCATTCGCCGAACGGCTCGCGCGACGGCGCGCTGGATGCGGCGCTCGGCGCACTCGGCCAGACGCGGCGCCTGGGCGCGGTGGTCGCGCATCTCTCGGCGGTGCCCGCCATCCTGCAAAGGACCGACATGATCATCAGCCTCTCCTCGCGCCTTGCGGTGCAACTGGCCGTGGCGCATGGGCTGGTGCTGCGCGACCCGCCGGTGACGCTGCGGCACACCCGGCTGTCCCTGCTGTTTCATCGTCGCTTCGAGGCCGATCCCGGCCATGCCTGGCTGCGCCGCCTGCTGCTGGCGGTGGCCCGCGACGTGGAGCCCGCCGCCGTATGTCCCGCCCAATGACCGACAGCTTCGACTACGTCATCGTCGGCGGCGGCAGCGCCGGCTGCGTCCTGGCCGCAAGGCTGTCCGAGGACCCCGGCACCAGCGTCGCGCTGATCGAGGCCGGCGGCCGCGACCGCCACCCTTATATCCATATCCCGGCCGGCTATGCCCGCATCCTCGACCATCCGGGCCTGACCTGGGGCTACCGTACCCAGCCGGACCCGGGCACCGCCGACCGGGCGCTGGATTACCCGCGCGGCCGGGTCTGGGGCGGCTCCTCCTCGATCAACGGGCTGGGCCATGTGCGTGGCCATCCCTCCGACTACGACCTCTGGGCGCAGAAGGGCTGCACGGGTTGGGGCTGGGACGACCTGCTGCCCTATTTCCAGAAGCACGAGAGCTTCGCCGCCAGGGATACCGACGACGGCGCGGAACGCGGCACCACCGGCCCACAGCCGGTCGAACACCTGGCCGAGACGCCGCCGCTGCTGGACCGCCTGGCCGAGGCGACGCGGGCCATCGGCCTGCCGGTCAATGCCGACATGAACGGCCCGCGGCGCGAGGGTTTTTCCACGTTTCAGCAGACCCGGCGCGGCCGTCGCCGCATCTCCGCCGCGCGCGCCTACCTGCACCCGGCGCTGGGCCGGCCGAACCTGCATATCATCGACCAGGCGCTGGCGCTGAAGGTGATGGTCAGCGAGGGCCGCGCCACCGGCGTCGCCATCCGTCGCGGCGGCATCGAGCAGGTGATCGAGGCCCGGCGCGAGGTGATCCTCTCGGCCGGTGCCATCGGCTCCCCGCAATTGCTGCTGCTCTCGGGCTTCGGGCCAGCGGCCGATCTCGCCGCGCTCGGCATCCCGGTGCTGCGGGACATGCCGGGGATCGGCGCCAACCTGCAGGACCACTTCATCGTCCGGCTCGGCTTCCGGCTGGCCTCCCACCGCTGGTCGGCCAATCGCCGGATCACCGGCTGGCGGCTGCCCTTCGAGGCGATGCGCTGGGCGCTGCGCGGCGATGGCGTGCTGACCTGGTCGCCCGGCATGTTTTCCCTGTTCGCCCGCACCGCCCCCGGGCTGGAAGCGCCCGATATCCAGATCAACGGCGGCCCGCTTTCCTGGGCCGAAGCGCCCCCTGGTCCCGGCCACCGCTTCGCCGGCCTGCGGATCGGCGTGCCGGAGGAGGCGCCCGGCATGACCCTCGGGGTCTGGCAATGCCGGCCGGAAAGCCGCGGCGCGGTGACGCTCGCCTCGGCCGATCCCGCCGTGGCGCCGCGCATCGCCCCCCGCTACCTGGCGACCGAGAACGACCGGGCCTGCGTGCTGCGGGGCATCAGACTGGCGCGGGACTGGATGGCGGCGGCGCCGCTGGCCGGGATCGTCGCCGCGGAATCCCGCCCCGGCCCGGCCGCCGCCGATGACGCCGCGCTGCTGCAATTCGCCCGCGAGACCGGCGGCACCGTCTATCACCCCTGCGGCACGGTGCGGATGGGCGGCGATCCGACCGCACCGCTGGATGCGGCGCTGCGGCTGCGCGGCGTGGCGGGGCTACGGGTGGTGGATGCCTCGGTCTTCCCGGACATCCCGGTCTGCAACATCAACGCGACGGTGCTCAGCGTGGCGGAGAAGGCGGCCGACCTGATCCGGTCAGGTTCCTAAGCCGAGGTCCCAGGCCAAGGTCACAGTGCGGCCGAGGCGTCCGGCTTCCAGCGCAGCCGCCGCATCAGCCATTCCCGATAGGCCAGCACCGCTTCCACCGGCGGCGCCAGCGGGCTGAAGACCGGCGCCAGCTCGGCCCCGGCATTGGCCCGGATACCGGCCGGCAGGCCGGTGCGGGCCTCCTCCTCCAGCCAGCGCTGGGCGGCGGCGCGCCACAGCGCCACCACGTCGGATGGCGTCAGCGCCGGCAGCAGGAGCGCGCCGACCAGCCGCGCATTGGCCGCCGCCGCGAGGAAGGCGCCGCGCAGCGCGGCATCGCCGCCGCTGGCCAGCTCGCCCAGGGTCGGCACCTCCGGCAAGGCCGGCTCGCGCGGGCCGGGACCATCCAGGGTGAACCAGGGCTTGGCCCCCAGCGCCGCCAGCCGGGCCGGTACGTCGGCGCCCTGCAACACCACCGCTTCCACCGCGCCCTGTGCCAGGGCGGCTTCGGCGCGGGGGCCGATCAGCCCTGGCACCGGCGTGGCGGGCAGGCCGAGCAGGTCCATCCCCAGCAGTGCCGCCGTCCCCGCCTGGTCCGGCGTGGCGAAGCCGCAACGGATCGGCGCCTGGGCAGAGGCCACCAGGGAGGCCGTCGCCAGGGGCGCGCGGCCGGCGACCACGGCGGGACCCTGGACGGCGCAGACCGGCACCCAGCCGGCCCCATCGAAGCGGGCGCGCGGGTCGCCCACCAGCCAGGCCTGGGCGGCGGCGCCGGGCAGCACCAGCAGGGTACGTCCATCCGGCGCCGCGGCGGTGGCGAAGCGATTGGCCGCCGTCACCCCATCCGGCCCGCCCAGGACGGTCTGGGTGAGCTGCACCGCGATGGTCATGCTGCGGGCCAGGGCGGCGGCGAGCCGGGCCGACCAATGCGCCAGCGGCCCATCCTCCGGCCCCGGCACCAGCAGGGT
>JAQGIA010000200.1 GCA_028291445.1 Belnapia sp. | reverse complement strand
AATCCCCCCGGTGCCGCAGCGCCCAGGCCAGCTTCGGGTCCATGCTCAGGTCCAGCATCCCGGCCTCGCCCCCGCTGAGGATCTCCTCCAGCCCGAAGCCGTAGAAGCGCAGCAGCCAATCCGCCTGATACAGCCGGTGTTCCCGCACCAAGGGCGGCGCGGTCGGCGGCAGCAGCCGCGAGGCATCCGGGATCGGTGAATACGCCGAAAAATAGACCCGCCGCATGCCGTAGCTGGCATAGAGGTTGGCCGTGGTGTCCAGCACCGCCCGGTCGTCCGAGGCATCGGCGCCGACGATCATCTGGGTGCTCTGCCCGGCCGGGGCGAAGCGCGGCGCCAGCGCCCGGCCCTGGGTGCGCTTCGCCTCCTTGGCCTCGTCGATCCGCAGCCGCATCCGCCCCATCGCCCGGCGGATGCCGGAAAAATCCTTCTCCGGCGCCAGCGCCTTCAGCGCGCCTTCCTGCGGCAGCTCGACGTTGATCGAGAGCCGGTCGGCCCAGCGCCCTGCCTCGGCCAGCAGCTCGGGCGCCGCATCCGGGATGGTCTTCAGGTGGATATAGCCGCGGAAGCCATGCTCCTCCCGCAGCAGCCGGGCGACGCCGACGATCTGCTCCATGGTGTAATCCGGCGAGCGGATGATGCCGGAGGACAGGAACAGCCCCTCGATGTAATTCCGCCGGTAGAAGTCGAGCGTCAGCTGCACCAGCTCCCGCACCGTGAAGCGCGCGCGGGCCACGTTGCTGGTCGCCCGGTTGATGCAATAGGCGCAGTCGAAGACGCAGGCATTGGTCAGCAGCACCTTCAGCAGCGAGATGCAGCGTCCGTCCGGCGCATAGGCATGGCAGATCCCCACGCCTTCCGTGCTGCCGATCCCGCCCGCCTTGCTGTCCCGCTTGTCGGTGCCGGATGAGGCGCAGGACGCATCGTATTTCGCCGCATCGGCGAGGATCTCCAACTTGCGGCGCAATTCCATCCGGGGCCTCCAGTTCCGTATATGTTCCCTTTACGGCGCATTGCAACCTTGCGAATTCGACGGGCGCGGGTGAACCATTTCCGCTTTCGGCCATTACACCAGCGATGATCAATTCGTTCCGTCTCGCCCTGATCGGCCTTTTGCTCCTGCTGGCGCCTGCGCAGGCGCAGCCGGCCGCGCCGCCCGATGCCGCCTTCCTCACCCCCGATCAGGTGACGACGGTGCTGCGCGCCCGCGGCTACAGCGACATCAGCGGGGTGGAGCGCGAGGGCGACAGCTTCCGCATCCCCGAGGCCACCCGCTACGGCGAGAAGGTGCAAAACCTCCGCATCGATGCGCTGACCGGCCAGCCACGCGAGCAGCCGATGCTGACCGAGGCCCAGGCCAGCGGCCTGCTGCGCGACCGCGGCTATACCGATGTCACCGAGCTCGGCCGCGAGGGCGATTTGATCCGGCTGCGCGCCACCCGCGACGGCACCCCCACCGAATTGCGCGTGGATGCGCGTACCGGCGCCGTTCGCCAGTAGTACCCGGCACGCGCCGCCCCATGTGACGGGGCGTGATCCAGGCCCATATCAACCGCATCGGCACCGCCGTCCCCCGGCACCAGGTGCATGACGCCTTCCGCATCTTCGCCGGACGGCAGATCATCGAAGCCCGCACCCGCACCGCCTTCGCCCGCCTCGCGGAACGGTCGCAGATCGCCCGCCGCTTCTCGGTGCTGGAGCCGGATGCCGCGGCGACCGGCACCACCGATGAATTCTACCGGGTCGACCGCTTCCCCGGCACCGCCGCCCGCATGGCCCGCTACGAGGCCGAGGCGCCGGCCCTGGCCGAGGCCGCCTGCGACGCGCTCGGCCTGGCGGATGAGGCGCCGCGCATCACCCATATCATCCTGGCGACCTGCACCGGCTTCGTCGCCCCGGGCCTCGATCACCACCTGATCCAGCGCTACGGCATCCGCCCCAGCGTCGAGCGCAGCGTGGTCGGCTTCATGGGCTGCCAGGCGGCGATCAATGCCCTCAAGCTGGCGCATCACATCATCCGCAGCGAGCCTGAGGCGCGCGTGCTGGTGCTCAACCTCGAGCTTTGCACCCTGCACCTGCAGCCCAGCGCGGAAATCGAGCAGCTGCTCTGCTTCCTGCTGTTCGCCGATGGCTGCTCCGCCGCCCTGATCACTGCCGATCCCATCGGCCTTGCCATGGAAGGCTTCCACGCCGCCCTCATCCCCGAGGCGGCCGACCAGATCACCTGGCGCATCGGCGACGGCGGCTTCGACATGACCCTCTCGGGCTTCGTCCCGCTGACCCTGGCCCGCGCCCTGCCGGGCGAGGCGGGCGCCATCCTGGCCGGCGCGCCGACCTCGGAATTCGACCTCTGGGCCGTCCACCCCGGCGGCCGCAGCGTGCTCGATGCCGTCATGCATGGGCTGGACCTGCCGCCGGCCGCGCTGGATGCCAGCCGCGCCGTGCTGCGGGACCATGGCAACATGTCCTCCGCCACCATCATGTTCGTGCTCCAGCGGATGCTGGCGGCGGATATCAAGCGTGGCCAGCGCGGCTGCGCCCTGGCCTTCGGCCCGGGGCTCTCGGCCGAGACCATGCGTTTCCGCGTGGCCTAGCCCTTTGTTCCGGCGCACCGATTACCCCTGCCGGACCAGTCCACCCGTGCGAGGTCCACGCCAGATGCTCCGCCACCGCAGCGCCGCCGCCGAATGGATGGATGACGCGGCGGCGACCGAGCCGGAATTCGCCGGCGCGCTGCGCGACCTGGCCCGCATCAACCGCCTGTCGCTCGCCTATCGCCCGACGCTTCGCTGGCTGGATGCGCTGGTCGCCCGAACCGGCGCGCGGCGGCTCAGCATCCTCGATGTCGGTGCCGGCGGCGGCGACATGCTGCTGGCGATCGACGCCTGGGCCCGCCGGCGCGGCATCGCGGTGGAGCTTACCGGCCTGGACCGCAGCCCCTGGGCCGCCAGCTACGCCGCCGCCGCCGGCGTGCCGGCCCGGATGATCACCGCCGACCTCTTCGACCTCGACCCGGCCGAACGCTTCGACGTGGTGGTGTGCAGCCTGTTCACCCACCACCTGCCGGAGGATGCGCTGGTCCGCTTCCTCGGCTGGCTGGAAGGCCGCGCCCGGCTCGGCTGGCTGGTCTCCGACCTGCACCGCCACTGGCTGCCCTGGGGCTTCGTCTGGGGCGCCGTCCGGCTGCTGCGGATGGACCCGATGGTGATCCACGACAGCACCATCTCCATCGCCCGCGGTTTCATCCGTGCCGACTGGTCCCGCCTGGCCGCCGCTGCCGGCGTCCCCGCCCGCATCCGCTGGGCCTTTCCGTTTCGCTGGCTGGTGAGCCGGAGTTGACCGAGTTCGCCATCCTCGGCGCCGGCCCGGCAGGCTGCGCCGCCGCCATCATGCTGGCCCGCGCCGGGCGCGACGTGTTGCTGCTGGAACGCACCGCCGCGCCGCGCGAGGTGGTCTGCGGCGAATTCCTGGGGGTCGACGCCGCCGCCGCGCTGGCGGTGCTGGGGCTGGATGCCGCGGCCCTCGGCGGGGTGCCGCTGCGCCGCCTGCGGGTGGCGCATGGCACCCGGGAAACCGCCGCCGTCCTGCCTTTCGCCGCCTGGGGCCTGTCCCGGCTGCGGCTGGACGCCGCCCTGCAGGCTGCCGCCGGTCCCGCCCTGCATCGCGGCGTCACCGTGCTCGGCGCCGCGCCGGAGGGTGCCGGCTGGCGCATCCGCACCTCGGCCGGGGAGGTCGCGGCGCGGCAGGTCATCCTCGCCACCGGCAAGCATGCGCTGCGCGGCTTTCCCCGCACCGGGGCGGGCTGGATCGGCCTCAAGCTGCATCTGGATGGGGTCGATCCCGGCGATGCGGTGGCGCTGCTGCCCTTCGTCGGCGGCTATGCCGGGTTGCAGCCGACCCCCGGCGGCGGCGCCAATCTCTGCGCCGCGGTGCGGGCGGTGCCGGAGGATTGGCTGGCCGCCGTGGCCGGCGGCTCGGCGCTCGGTGCCCGGCTGCTGCGGGATGCCCGGCCGCGCTGGACGCGGCCACTGGCAGTGGCCGGCGTACCCTATGGCTTCCGCCTCGGCCCCGGCGGCCCGCCCGGGCTGTTCCGCATCGGCGACCAGGCCAGCGTCATCCCGAGCTTCACCGGGGAAGGCGTGGCGCTGGCGCTGCATTCCGGCCTGGCGGTGGCGGCGGCGATCCTCGCGGAGCAGGATGCGGCCGGCTTCCACGCCGCCTGGCGCCGCCGCAGCGCGGTGCCGATGCATTGGGCGGCGGCCGGCGCCTGGGCGCTGCGAGCCGCCCCCGCCGGCTTCGCCGCCGCCGCGACGATCGGCCCCCTCGCCCGGCTGGTCGCCGGGCGGACGCGGCTGGACATCAGCCGGGGAATCGGATTATAATCCTATGGTCAGCCCGGCAAATGCGCCTCGCGCCAGGCGCCTTATTCCCTAAATTTTCTTACAAAGCCTAATAGTGCCAATGGCCTGGATGCCAGGACTTCAACGAGTTTGAGCCGAATTTAGTCGATACTCAGCCCCAGCCGCGCCACCGTTTGCCGCTCATATTCCACCCGCTCCACGGCGAAGGCCCGGTACTCGCGCGGCCCGAGATACTCGTTCGGCAATTCCCAGCGCCGCATGATCGCCTGGCTGGCCTCGTCCTCGAAGGCCTTCTTCAACGACCGGTGCAGCACATCCACCACCTCGGGCTCCATGCCCTTCGGTCCGACCAGCCCATAGGGCGAGGTCACGCTCATCCCGTAGCCGAGGTCATGCAGGGTCGGCACCTCGGGCAGGCTCGGCAGCCGCATCGGGGTCCAGACGGCGAGCAGGCGGAACTCACCGGTCTCGACCTGCGGCCGCCAGGATTGGCTATCCGCCACCACATCGATCTGCCGCCCGAGCAAGGCGGTCACGCCTTCCTGGCTGCCGCGCATCGGCACATGCGTCATCTCGGCCCGCTCGCGGGTCAGGATATCCTCCATCGCCAGATGGTTGGTGGTGGCGATGCCGCTGGTGGAAAAGGTCAGCCGTCCCGGCGCGCGGCGGGCCGCCTCCATCAGCGCGGCATGGGTCCGCCACGGGCTGTCGGCGCGCACCACGGTGCCGAAGACGAAGCCGGTGAGCTGCATGATGTAGGAGAAATCCGCCACCGGATCCCAGGTCGGCTGCTTCGTCAGGAAGGGATGCCGCAGGATCGAGAGATGGTGGTGGGCGATGATGTAGCCGTCCGGCTTCGCCTGATGGATCAGGAACATCGCCGCGCGGTGCCACGGGCGCCGGGCATGTTCTCGACGATGATGGTCTGGCCGAGATCCCGCCCGGCGATCTCGAACATCTGCCGGTGCAGCGCATCGAGCGATCCACCCGGCGGCCAGGGGATCAGGCAGCGGATGCTGCGGTTGGGAAATCGCCCCTGGGCCAATGCGGGGGCCAACGCAGGCGCGGCGAGCAGGGCAGCCGCCGCAGCGGGCAGGCTGCGGCGGCGGATGGCATGGTTCATTTTCTTGGTTCCCTCCCGGCTTGGCCGCACCCCGGCCGGCGCGCGGTTCAGCCGTCGAGCGACAGGTTCAGCCGCTTCACCATGGCCTTCTCGTACTCGACCCGCTCGGCGACGAAGCGGCGGTAGTCCGCGGTGTCGCGATAGACCAGCGGCATATCGAACTGGCCGCGGATGCGCACGTTCTCGGCGTCGAACAGCGCCGCCTTGAAGCTGTCGTGCAGCACCCGCACCACCCCCTCGTCCATCCCCTTCGGCCCGCTGACGCCATAGGGCGAGGTCACCTCGAGGTCGTAGCCCAGCTCCTTCA
>JAQGIA010000193.1 GCA_028291445.1 Belnapia sp. | reverse complement strand
ACCGTATAGGTGCGGATGCGCCGGGTCAGCGGCGCGATGGTGCGGAGGTCGCCGGCGATCTCGGCCGCGCTGGGGAATTCGCCGGCCTCGCCATCCTGGCCGCGCTGGAAGGGGGCGAAGGCGAAGCCGGCGATCGGGCCGCGCCAATCGGGCAGCGCCACGGGGCGGTTCCAGGCATACCAGCCGGCGCCATGCAGCGCGGCGACCAGCAGCAGGGCGCAGAGCGTCAGCAGCCGGCCACGGCCGGGGGATGCCGTTGGGCCAGCGGGTGGCGCGGCATGCGAACCGGGGGGCGCGGCGAGGGCGCGGGCGGTCATGGACGGGATGCTCCGGCAGGATCCGGCGCCGGGGCGGCACTGGAAGCGATGCGGATGAAGCGCCCCCGACAAGGCGCGATCCGGCCCGCCGCATGGCGCCATTGCGGCAGCGGACCGCCGTCGCGCGGGCGTGATCGCAGGCGGAAGCTACCGTTGGCGCCGCGCCCCACGTAGAAGGCGTGGCAAAACGGGGATTGTACGGGTGATCTTCTTCGAGCTGGCGATCCTGCTGCTGCTGGTGGTGCTGAACGGGCTTTTCGCGATGAGCGAGCTGGCCATCGTCTCGGCCCGGCGCGGCCGGCTGATGGCGATGCAGCGCCGCGGCAGCCCGGGCGCCGAGGCGGCGCTGGCGCTGGCCGAGGATCCCCAGCGCTTCCTGCCCACGGTGCAGATCGGCATCAGCCTGGTCGGCATCCTGGCCGGCGTCTTCGGCGGCGCCCGGCTGGCCGGGCCGATGGGGGATGTGCTGTCGCTGATCCCCGGGCTCGCGCCCTTCGCCACCGAGGTCTCCTTCGTGCTGGTGGTGCTGCTGATCGCCTACGCCAACCTGATCCTGGGCGAGCTGGTGCCGAAGCAGCTGGCGCTGCGCGACCCGGAACGCGTCGCCGTCGCCGTCGCCCGGCCGATGACCCTGCTGGCCAAGGTCACCGGGCCGATCGTCTGGGTGCTGAGCCGGTCTTCCAACCTCGTGCTGAAGGTCTTCGGCGCCTATACGCCGGTCGAGCAGTCGGTCACCGAGGAGGAGGTCAAGGCGGTGGTCGCCGAGTGCGCCGTGGCGGGCGCGCTGGAACACGAGGAGCGCCACATGATCGAGCGCGTCCTGCGGCTGGCGGACAAGCCGGTGCGGGCGCTGATGACGCCGCGCAACGACGTCGCCTGGCTCGACCGCAACGCCGCGCCCGAGGACATCATCGTGGCGCTGAAGACCCAGGCGGTGACCCGCTTCGTCGTCGCCGACCGGCGGATCGACAATGTGGTGGGCGTGGTCGTCGCCAAGGACCTGCTGGACCAGGCGCTGGAGGGGGCGCCGCTGTCGCTGGCCAGCGTGCTGCGCCAGCCGCTGGTGCTGCCGGACAACCTCAATGCGCTGGATGCGCTCGACCGGATGCGGCACGACACCATCGGGATCGCCGTGGTGCTGGACGAGTACGGCAGCTTCGAGGGGGTGGTGACCGCCTTCGACCTGCTGGAGGCCATCATCGGCGAACTGGGCCCGAGCGAGGCGCCGGAGGTTCCCGGGGGAGTGGGGGGCGCGCTGGTGACCCGCGCCGACGGCAGCCTGCTGCTGGAGGGGATGATGCCGAGCGACGAGCTGCGCGCCCGGCTGGACCTGCCGCCGCTGCCCTATCAGGGCAGCTACCACACCGTCGCCGGGCTGATGCTGGCGCTGCTGCGCCGGGTCCCGCGCGAGGGCGACCGGATCGTCTGGGCCGGCTGGCGCTTCGAGATCGTCGATATGGACGGGCGCCGGGTGGACAAGGTGCTGGCCAAACGGGAGGAAGCCGGGGCAGCCTGACGCTTTCCGTGTGACGCCAGCTTACGGCGGCATGCGGAGAATGCCTCCGGGCAGGCCTTACTCCCGAGCCCGGTTGCCCAGGCCGTTCAGAAGGCACGCGGGAGCGGGTTCTGCCGCCCGATCCCTTCCTGATCCCCTAGCGCCCCGCCGTCCGGGCGATCGGCGCGATGAATTGCGCCTCGGTATCCCAGGGAAACAATATCCAGGTGTCCTGGCTGACCTCGGTGACGAAGGTATCGACCAGCGGCTTGCCTTCGGGCTTGGCATAGACGGTCGCCAGATGTGCCCGGGGCAGCAGGGCACGGACCACCCGGGCCGTGGTGCCGGTATCCACCAGATCGTCGATCACCAGCCAGCCGGTGCCGTCCCCGGCGGCGGTGGGCGGCTTCAGCACCTGGGGCTGGCCGCGGTCCTCCTCGTCGTAGGTGACGATGGAGACGGTCTCGACCAGCCGGCATTCCAGCTCGCGGGCGATGATGGCGGCGGGGATCAGCCCGCCGCGGGTGATGGCAACGATGCCGGCGAAGGGACCCCGGCTGGACTGGATCTCGTCCATCAGCCGCCAGGCCAGCGCCTTGCTGTCGCGGTGCAGCTGCTCCCAGCCGACGGTGAAGTACTTTCCGGCCACCATCAGAACATCCGGCCGCCGACGGGAACGGCCAGGTCCGGCTTCAGCAGCACCACCGCGCCATTCTCGTCCGGCACGCCGAGCACCAGGACCTCGCTCATGAAGGGGCCGATCTGCCGCGGCGGGAAATTCACCACCGCCACCACCTGCCGGCCGATCAACCGGTCCGGGGCGTAGTGGATGGTGATCTGGGCGGCGGACTTCCGCACCCCGATGGCGCCGCCGAAATCCACCCAGAGCTTGATGGAGGGCTTGCGCGCCTCGGGGAAGGGCTGGGCATCGGTGATGGTGCCGACCCTGATCTCCACCTTGTCGAAATCCGGATAGCCGATCTGGTCCATCATGGAACAGGAATACCCCGGCGCTGGCTGGCGGAGCAAGGCGCGGGTTGCCGCGCCGCCGGTCCCATGCAACAGGGACGAACCAATGCCAGGCCACGCCATGCGGCGGCCCAAGCCGGCGGCCAGAAAGGGAAGCATCCGATGAAGCGCGATTTCCACGCCCCCGGCCGCAGCGCCGTCTATGGCTCCCGCGGGATGGCCGCGACCTCCATGCCGATCGCCACCTATACGGCCCTCGAGGTGCTGGCCAAGGGTGGCAATGCGCTGGACGCGGCGATCGCCGCCGTCGCCGTGCTGGGCGTGGTCGAGCCGCAGTCGACCGGCATCGGCGGCGATTGCTTCTGCCTCTATGCCCCGGCCGGCACCGGCAAGGTCCATGCGCTGAACGGCTCCGGCCGGGCGCCGGCGGCCTCGACGCCGGAGGCGCTGCGGGCGCGCCAGGTCAGCACGCTGGTCAATACCTCGGCGCATGTCGTCACCATCCCGACCGCCGTCTCCGGCTGGGAGCTGCTGAACAAGACCTTCGGCCGGAAGGAGCTGGGCGAGCTGCTGCGCCCGGCGATCCGCTGCGCCGAGGAAGGCTGGCCGGTGCATGCCCGGGTCGCCTCGGACTGGGCCGCGGCGGCCGGCAAGCTTCGCGGCAACGAGGCTTCGGCCCGCCGCTTCCTGGTCGATGGCGAGGCGCCGGCGGTCGGCCACCGCTTCGTGCAGCCGGCGCTCGGCAAGACCCTGCGGGCCATCGGCACCCAGGGCGCCCGGGCCTTCTACGAGGGCGAGATCGCCGCCGACATGGTGGCGACCCTGCAGGCGCTCGGCGGCCTGCATACCGAGGCGGATTTCGCCCGCGGCCTGCGCAACGCCGAATTCGTCGAGCCGATCAAGACCGCCTGGCGCGGCATGGAAGTCTACCAGTGCCCGCCGAACGGCTCGGGCCTGCACGTGCTCCAGTTGCTCGGCATCCTGGACGGCTTCGAGACCCCGGCGGCCGGGCCGTTGAGCGCCGAGCGCTACCACCGCCACATCGAGGCGGCGCGGCTGGTCTATCGCGACCGCGACGCCTTCCTCGCCGACCCGTCCCAGGTGGATGTCCCGGTCGAGGCGCTGTGTGACCCGGCCTATCTCGCGCGGCTGCGCGGGCTGATCAGCGACGAGCGGGCAATGAAGATCCTGCCCCCCGCCGGCACCAGCGACCTGGCGAAGCACAAGGACACCGTCTACCTCTGCGTGGTCGATGAGGAGGGCAATGCCTGCTCCTTCATCAACTCCCTGTTCGAGAGCTTCGGCAGCGGCATCCTGGCGGAGAAGTCGGGCGTGATGCTGCACAACCGCGGCTTCGGCTTCCGGCTGCAGGAAGGCCACCCGAACTGCATCGCCCCCAACAAGCGGCCGATGCATACCATCATCCCCGGGATGGTGATGAAGGATGGCGAAGCCATCATGCCCTATGGCGTCATGGGCGGGCATTTCCAGCCGATGGGCCAGACCCTGTTCCTCACCAACCACTTCGAATTCGGCCTCGACGTGCAGGAGGCGATCGATTGCCCGCGGCTCT
>JAQGIA010000154.1 GCA_028291445.1 Belnapia sp. | reverse complement strand
CTGGAGATGACCCGGGCGCCGACGCACCAGGGCAGGAATTCCGGGTAGCGGCGGACATCGGCGACAAGCTGGAACAGCTGGTCCGGCGTATAGCGCAGGATGCGCTTCTCGGCATGGGTCGGCATCGGCTCAGGCAGCTTGCCGGGCGCGGGCGGCTGCCAGTGCGGCGAAATCCTGGTCGGCGTGATAGCTGCTACGGGTCAGCGGCGTGGCCGAAACCAGCAAGAAGCCCTTGGACCGGGCCATGCGGGCATAATCCTCGAACTCGTCGGGGGTGACGAAACGGTCCACTGCGGCGTGCTTCACGCTGGGTTGCAGGTACTGGCCGATGGTCAGGAAGTCGATCTCGGCGCTGCGCATGTCGTCCATGACCTGCAGCACCTCGATGCGGGTCTCGCCCAGCCCGACCATGACGCCGGATTTGGTGAAGATGCCGGGATCGAGCTGCTTCACCCGGTCCAGCAGCCGCAGCGAATGGAAGTAGCGGGCGCCGGGACGGATGCTGGGATAGAGCTTCGGCACCGTTTCGAGGTTGTGGTTGAAGACATCCGGCCGGGCCTCGACCACAACCTCCAGCGCGCCGTCCTTGCGGAGGAAATCGGGCGTCAGCACCTCGATGGTGGTGCTCGGCGCCGCGTTGCGGATGGCGCGGATGGTTTCGGCGAAGTGGCGGGCGCCGCCATCGGCCAGGTCGTCGCGGTCGACGCTGGTGACGACGACATGGCGGAGGCCGAGGGTGGCGATGGCCTCGGCGACGCGGCGCGGCTCATCGGCGTCGAGCGCCTTGGGCATTCCGGTCGCCACGTTGCAGAAGGAACAGGCGCGGGTGCAGGTATCGCCCATGATCATCATGGTGGCGTGGCGCTGCGACCAGCATTCCCCGATGTTCGGGCAGGCCGCTTCCTCGCAGACCGTGACCAGGCGGTTGTCCCGCATCAGGGCCTTGGTCTCGTGGTAGATCGGGTGGTTCGGTGCCTTCACCCGGATCCAGCTGGGTTTGCGCTGGATCGGATTGTCCGGGCGGCCGATTTTCTCCGGATGCCGGACGGCTTCGCGGGGCTTCTCGGGATGCCGGATTTCGATACGGGTGGTCATGCGACGCCTTCAGAGGTTCTGCCTGGCGGCAGGCCCTACATGTGGATCACCTGGCCATAGGCATCAAGCACCGACTCATGCATCGTCTCGGAGATGGTGGGATGCGGGAAGATGCTGTGCATCAGCTCCACCTCGGTCGTCTCCATGGTCTTGGCGATGGTATAGCCCTGGATCAATTCGGTGACCTCGGGCCCGACCATGTGGGCGCCGAGCAGCTCGCCGGTCTTGGCATCGAAGATGGTCTTCACCAGCCCCTCGGGCTCGCCCATGGCGATGGCCTTGCCATTGCCGATGAAGGGGAAGCGGCCGACCTTCAACTCGTGGCCGGCCTGCTTCGCCGCCGCCTCGGTCAGCCCGACGCTGGCGACCTGCGGGCGGCAATAGGTGCAGCCCGGGATATTCTGCACGTTGAGCGGGTGGACGCCCTCGATGCCGGCGATCTTCTCGACGCAGAGCACGCCTTCGTGGGATGCCTTGTGGGCCAGCCAGGGCGCGCCGGTGAGGTCGCCGATGGCATAGACCCCGGGCTCCCCGGTGCGGCAATATTCGTCGATCACCACATGGGTCCGCTCGACCTTCACGCCGGTGCCTTCGAGGCCGAGGTCCTCGACGTTGCCGACGATGCCCACCGCGGAGATGACCCGGTCGGCGGTGATCTCCTGGACCTTGCCATTGGCCTCGATGACGGCGGTGACGCTATCGGCGGCCTTCCGCAACCCCTGGACCTTGGCGTTGGTGAGGATCTGCATCCCCTGCTTGGCGAAGGCCTTGGCGACGAAGGCGCTGATTTCGGCATCCTCGACCGGCAGGACGCGGTCCATGACCTCGACCAGCGTGACCTTGGCGCCGAGGTTCAAATAGAAGCTGGCGAATTCCGCGCCGATGGCGCCCGAGCCGATGACGATGAGCGACTTCGGCATGGCGGGCGGGACCATGGCCTCCCGATAGGACCAGACCAGCTTGCCGTCGGCCTCCAGCCCCGGCAGCGTCCGGGCACGGGCGCCGGTGGCCAGGATGATATGCTTCGCAGCCAATTCGGCGACGGATTTGCCGTCCTTCGTCACCGCTACCTTGCCCTTGCCGGACAAGCGGCCCTGGCCGTCGAACACCGTGACCTTGTTCTTGCGGAGAAGGTGCTTCACGCCACCGGAGAGTTGGGCGGCTACGGCGCGCGAGCGCTTCACGATCTTGCCGATATCGAATTTGATGTTGTCGGCGCTGAAGCCATAGGCATCCAGCGTATGCAGCAGGTGATTGATCTCGCTCGACCGCAGCAGCGCCTTGGTCGGGATGCAGCCCCAGTTGAGGCAGATACCGCCGAGATTCTCGCGCTCCACCAGCGCCACCTTCATGCCGAGCTGGCTGGCGCGGATGGCGGCGACGTAGCCGCCGGGGCCGCCGCCGAGGACGATCAGGTCGAAGGCTTGTTCGGCCATGTCAGCTCTCCCGGGCGGCCAGCGCGGTGAGCGCGGGGCCGCTGAGTTGTTGCAGGGTCCAGCCCTCGCGGGGCCGGGCGCCGATGGAGCGGTAGAAGGCGATGGAGGGGGCGTTCCAGTCGAGCACGGACCACTCCATCCGGCCGCAGCCCCGGGCCAGGGCATGCGCCGCGAGATGGGCGAAGATGGCGCGGCCGATGCCCCTGCCCCGCTGCGCCGGTTCGACGAAGACATCCTCGACATAGAGCGAGGGCAGGCCGTTGAAGGTGGAGACGCTGTAGAACCAAAGGGCGAAGCCGACCGGCGTGCCCTCCCATTCGGCGATCAGCGCCTCCGCCAGCGGCCGCGGGCCGATGAGCAGGCGATGCAGCTCGGCCTCGGTCGCCGTCACCTCATGCAACAGCTTCTCGTAGTCGGCGAGCTCCCGGATGAAGCGCAGGACGAGGCCATTATCGGCCTCGCCCGCCGGACGGAGCGTGAGGCTCACAGCACGGGACTCACAGCATGAGACTTAAGGGGTCCTGGATGACGCCGCGCAGCGCCTGCATGAACTCCGCGGCCAGTGCGCCGTCGATGACGCGGTGGTCGACCGAGAGGGTGCAGGTCATCACCGTGGCGATGGCCAGCGCGCCGTTCCGCACCACCGGCCGCGGCTCGCCGGCGGCGACGGCAAGGATGCCGGCCTGGGGCGGGTTGATGATGGCGGAGAAGGACTGCACCCCATACATCCCCATGTTGGAGATGCTGAAGCCGCCGCCCTGGAATTCCTCCGGCTTCAGCTTGCCGGTCTTGGCCCGGGCGGCGAGGTCCTTCATCTCGTTGCTGATGGTCGACAGGCCCTTCTGGTCGGCCTTGGTGACGATCGGGGTAATGAGGCCGGTCGGGGTCGAGACCGCGATGGAGATGTCGACATCCTGGAACTGCAGGATGGCCTCCTCGGTCCACATCGCATTGACCGCGGGGAAACGGCGCAGCGTCGCGGCGACCGCCTTGATGACCAGGTCGTTGACCGAGAGCTTGAAGCTGCCCGGGCCATCCTTCGGCGACTTGGCGTTGAGGTCGGCGCGCAGCTTGAGCAGCGCGTCGATCTCGAAATCCATCGTCACGTAGAAATGCGGGATGGTCTGCTTCGATTCCGACAGGCGCCGGGCGATGACCTTGCGGATGCCGCTGTTCGGCACCGCGGTATGCGGCGCGGTGACGCTGGGTGCGGCGGGCTTCGGCGCCGCGGCCGGGGCGGCGGGC
>JAQGIA010000150.1 GCA_028291445.1 Belnapia sp. | reverse complement strand
CGGGCCGGCATCACGGATGATCATGCGGGGTCCTTTGCAGCGGGGCGGCGATGCGTCCCCTCGTAATCGCCAGCGGGGACGGGGACAAGCATGCGGTGCGCCAGGGCGCGCGGCGATCGAGGGGCTTTGCCCCTTCGAACTTCCCCACCAGGCCACTTGGAATCCTGGCGTCCTGAACCGTGGCCTGGTGGGGTCGGCCGGAGCCGCGGATGTCCTCCGGCGCCCGGCCAGATGGGCAGGCCGGGTTTAGACGGGCAGGCCGAGTTCCGTGGCCAGGCGCTCGGCCAGCGCCAGCAGCGCCCGGTCCCGCCCGGGGGCGGCCACCAGCGACAGCCCGACCGGCGCCCCCTCCACCTTGCCGACCGGCAGCGAGACCTCGGGCAGGCCGCCCAGGCCGGCGATGGCGGTGACCCCCATGGTCCGCTCCCGCACCGCATTCTGCTCGGCCTGGGAAGCATCGAGCAGCGGCGCCGGGACCGGGGAGGTCGGATAGGCCAGCACCCCGCCGCCGGCCAGCAACGCCCGCATCCGCGCCTGGAAACTGCGGCGGAAGGCGCGGCCGGCGGCGGCCTTGGCCGGGTCCATCGCCTTGGCCGCGGCGAAGCGTTCCTTGACGCCCGGGCCGAATTGCGGATCGGTCGCCGCGACCCAGCTGCCGAGGGTGGCCCAGGCTTCCTCCGCCTGGACGCAGCGGAAATGCTCGTAGAGGGTATCGAGCCCCTCGGGCGCGATATCGACCCGCATGGCGCGGCCGAGCAGCCGTTCCAGCACCAGCATCGGCTCGGCCAGCGCCACCACCGTGGCGGGGACGGCATTGATCCAGGCATCCTCGGCCTTCAGCAGCGGGCCGAGCGGGCCGCCGCCGGCATCTTCCGGCAGCAGCACGGCGCCGACCCTGGCCAGCACCGAGGCCCTTTGGGCGAACCAGCCGGCGGTATCGAAGCTGGGACCGAGGCCGCGCGCGCCGGCCAGGCTGACCGCGCCCCAGCTCGGCCGGATGCCGAAGATGCCGCAATAGCTGGCCGGGATGCGGACCGAGCCGCCGGTATCCGAGCCCAGGGCGAAATCGACCAGCCCGGCGGCGACGGCGGCGGCCGAGCCGCAGGAGGAACCGCCGGGGAAGCGCCCGGGCGCCGCGGGATTGACCGGGGTGCCGTGCCAGACGTTCTCGCCGGTCAGCCCATAGGCCAGTTCCACCGTCTTGGTCTTGCCGCGGAGGAAGGCGGCAGCCTGCAGCAGCGCCTGGACCACCGGGGCGGTGGCGGCGGCGGGCGGGTTGCTGCGGGCCCAGTCCGGGTTGCCATAGGTCGTCGGGTGGCCGGCGACGTCGTACAGATCCTTCACGGCGAAGCCGAGGCCGGCCAATGGCCCGGCGGTGGCCCCGGCCAGTTCGACCCGGGGCCCGGGGATGAAGGCGCCGACACTGTCATTCAGGGCTTCCGCCATGTACCGCCTCGATTGTTTGGGTCAGCCAGGGATCGCCGACCGGCGCGATGGCGACAGCCGCCCCGCTACGCTGCCGGCGTCGTCCAGCCGGTGCCGCAGCGCAAAATAGGCGATTGGCCAAGCCCGGTCGATTATGCCCAAAAATTCTGCCTGTCCTACCAATAACGAACATTCGCTCATAAATTGATCTGCGTCCAACGGCCAATCCAGTGGTTTTCATGCCGAATTCGTTCTGAATTGGCGCTTGCCCGCAGTGCGTGGCATGGCCGCGGCACATGGCTGGATGCCGCGACAAGCGGTTGCGCTTTTCATCGCAGCGCAGCATCTAGCAGGGCCATGGACATGCTCGCCCCCCGCCACAAGCCGACCATCCCGCCCGCCTTCAATGGGGAGACGGTCACCTGGACGCATCACTGGACGGACCGGCTGTTTTCCTTCCGCTGCACCCGGGATCCCGGGCTGCGCTTCGTCGCCGGGCAATTCGCCATGATCGGCTTGATGGTCGAGGGCAAGCCGCTGGTGCGGGCCTATTCCATGGTCAGCCCGCCCTGGGACGAGGAGCTCGAATTCCTCTCGATCAAGGTGCAGAACGGGCCTCTGACCTCGCGGCTGCAGCATGTCCAGGTCGGCGATACGGTGCTGATCGGCAAGAAGCCGACCGGCACGCTGCTGTGCGAGAACCTGCTGCCGGGCAAGACCCTTTGGCTGCTCGGCACCGGCACCGGCCTCGCCCCCTTCATGTCGCTGATCCGCGAACCCGACGTATACGAGCACTACGAGAAGGTGGTGCTGGCGCATACCGTGCGCGAGGTGAAGGAGCTGGCCTATCGCGAGCTGATCAGCCGCGACCTGCCGGCGCATGAATTCCTCGGCGAGATGCTGCGCGGCAAGCTGCTGTACTACCCGAGCGTGACCCGCGAGCCCTTCCCCACCCAGGGCCGCATCACCACCCTGCTCGAGAGCGGCCAGGCCTGCCGCGACCTTGGCCTGCCGCCGCTGTCGGTGGAGCGGGACCGGGTGATGCTCTGCGGCTCGGAAGCGATGAATGCGGATATGAAGGCGCTGCTCGAAGCGCGCGGCTTCACCGAGGGCTCCAACAGCACGCCCGGCAGCTATGTGGTCGAGAAGGCCTTCGTAACGAAATAGCCGCCGGCCCGATCGTTACCGGGCGGCAACACGGCAGCGAATATGCGGCCTGTTCAACCCGGCTGGGCCATCTTCATGACACTTCAGACATAACTCGGCAATCCAGCCAGGATGCCTGGAATCGCTTGCGGCCAGGTCATATCGCCCCCGGGATCGCGGCGTGGCCAGCCCGAACACGGCCTGTTGCCTTCCGGAACGGGCCAGCGCCGCATAGCCGCCCGGCGCAGGGCTTTTTCTTGCGCGTAAGTTACTTTCTTGTCACCCTCTTAATAGTTGAGTGGCCGTCGGGCATTCCGGAGATTGCGCGGCAGGACGCCCGGGCGCCGGCAGACCGCCGCGCCCTGACGTCCGGCATGACGCGAACCCGGTGCCCGATGCCGGGGGGAAAGGGCAGGACATGAGCGCAAATATCGCAATGCCACTCGCGGCGGGCAAGGCCCCCGCCATGACCAGGGAGGAGCGCAAGGTCATCATCGCCTCCTCCCTCGGCACCGTGTTCGAATGGTACGACTTCTATCTGTTCGGCTCGCTTGCGGTGGTCATCGGCGCGAATTTCTTCAACCCGCTGGGCGCCGACGGCCAGCCGATGTTCAACGAGGCGACGCGCAACATCTTCGCCCTGCTGGCCTTCGCCGCCGGCTTCCTGGTGCGGCCCTTCGGCGCGCTGGTCTTCGGCCGGCTCGGCGACCTGGTCGGGCGGAAATACACCTTCCTCATCACCATCCTGATCATGGGCGCCTCGACCTTCATCGTCGGCATCCTGCCCACCTCGGCCGATATCGGCATCTCCGCCGCGGTCATCCTCATCATCCTCCGCATGCTCCAGGGC